>CAZKNV010000244.1:0-3686 GCA_964554145.1 uncultured Burkholderiaceae bacterium | reverse complement strand
CAGCATGCCTGAGACGCTCGACTCCGTGCTGACGTGCCCGCTGTGCGGACACGCCAGAAACGAAACGATGCCGACCGATGCGTGCCAGTTCTTCTACGAGTGCAAGGGCTGCAAGACGCTGCTGCGACCACGGGCCGGTGACTGTTGCGTCTTTTGCTCGTACGGCTCGGTGAAATGCCCGCCGGTTCAAGCGCAGGAGTCGTGTTGCCGGTGAGGCGTCGATGGACTCCTCAAGTTTGATCGCCGCAATCGCTGAACGCCTCGCGCCGGCGAATCGTCCGCAGGGGTTCCGCGTCCTGCTTGTCACGCTGCTTCGCGAACTCGCCAAGGGCAGTCCGGTGTCTAAGGACGCGCTCGCGCAATCGCTCGGCTGGCCTGTCGACAGGGTGGGCGCTGTGCTCGAGATGGCGCCCGTTACAGAGTACGACGACAACGGCAATGTGATTGGTTATGGCATCTCGCTTCGCAAGACCCAACATGCGTTCGAGATCGACGGCCAACGCCTCTACACATGGTGCGCACTCGATACCTTGATCTTTCCGGCCGTGATCGGCAAGACTGCCCGCGTTCTCTCACACTGCCCGCAGACGGGCGAGCCGATCTTGCTGCCCGTTACGCCAGACGAGGTGCGACGCCTCGAGCCGGCGGTTGCGGTGGTTTCGCTGTTGATGCCTGGAACGTCGCCCGACATCCGAAGCTCATTCTGCTGTCATGTGCACTTCTTTGCCTGCGCCTCGGCCGGAGAGACCTGGAGCTCAGGGCACGCAGGGTCAGAGATTGTGAGCGTTGCCGAAGCGTTTCGCTTCGGACGCGCGATCGCTCGGCAGCTGTCGGAATCGCAGGCGCTTCCCGCCATCGCGTGATGAAAGAGCTGGCAAAGCAATTGGCAAGCACTTTCGGCGCGGGTTTGGCTGCCGCCTGCTGCCTCGGGCTTACCGCGGCAGTCTCAGCACTCACCGCGATCGGCGCCGGCTTTCTCATCAACGATGCGGTCCTGATCCCGCTCTATCTTGCGCTGCTCGCGCTCAGCGTGTGGCTGTTGTACCGCTCGGCAAGGGCCCACGCGAGCCTCGGCCCGTTCTGGCTCGGTCTTGCCGGCGCCGTTGTTGCATTTGTAGGGCTTTGGATCGGCTCGATCTTGGTCTACGTTGGACTGCTCAGCATTGTCGCGGGCAATATCGGCGACTTCATGAAGGCACGCCAAAGAGTCGCTTGAAGTGACCCGGTAGCCGGCAGGAGCGGCGATGCAAACGCGACACGACCTCGTTGTTATCGGCACCGGAACGGCGGCCATGACCGCTGCGATGCGTGTCCGAGCTGACGGTTGGAGCGTCGCGGTGATCGATGTTCGCCCGTTCGGCGGCACCTGTGCGCTACGTGGCTGCGACCCCAAGAAAATGCTGGTCGGCGGCGCCGCCGCTCTTGACCACGCCCGGCGCATGCACGGCAAGGGCGTGAGCGGCGAACTTCATATCAACTGGCCCGACCTGATGGCTTTCAAGCGAGGGTTCACGGATCCAATACCGGCCCAGCACGAGCAGCTTTACGTGGATAAGGGCATCGCCACTTACCACGGCCCGTCGCGCTTCACCGGCCGCAACACGATCGAAGTCAACGGCGAGCTGCTCGAAGCCAAACATGTCCTTATCGCCGTGGGTGCCGAACCCGTGAAACTCGGTATTCCGGGAGAGGAGCATCTGATTACGAGTGAAGAGTTTCTCGCGCTGCCGGAGTTGCCGCGTCGCATTGTGCTTGTGGGAGGAGGCTATATCGCCGCCGAGTTCTCGCACATAGCAGCTCGTGCCGGTGCTCAGGTGACCGTTGTTCAGCAAGGCGAGCGCATGCTGAAAAGCTTTGATCCCGATGTCGTGGGCTGGTTGATGGAAGCGTTTGCAGCGATCGGGATAGAGGTACGGCTGCAAACTACGGTTAACGCAATCGAAAAGGCGCACAGCGGCTACCGCGTGCACGCATCGCAGCGCGGTCAGTCGATGTTGCTGGACGCGGATCTCGTCGTGCATGCTGCCGGGCGTGCGCCCGCCCTCGCTTCGCTCGACCTCCAAGCGGCAGGCGTCGTTACGGAGGGCGGTCGGCCCATGCTCAACCAGTATCTGCAGAGTGTGTCGAACCCTGCTGTGTATGCGGCCGGCGATGCCGCACAGAAGGGGCCGCCATTGACGCCGGTGTCGAGCCATGACGCAAAGGTGGTCGCGGCGAATTTGCTGGAGGGTAATCACCGCACACCCAACTACACGGGCGTGCCGAGCGTGGCATTCACCATCCCGCCCATTGCGGCCGTCGGACTGACCGAGGCCCAGGCGCGCGAGCAGGGAGCCAAAGTCCGCATCAAGTCGCACAAGGCGTCCGACTGGTTCACCGCGCGCCAGACCGCCGAGCCCGTCTATGGGTTCAAGGTTATCGTCGACGAAAAGACAGATCGAGTGCTTGGCGCCCATCTCGTGGGCCCGCATGTCGACGAAACCATCAACGTGTTTGCGCTTGCCGTTCGGCACGGTCTTACAGCCGAGGACCTCAAGACAACGATGTTCGCTTATCCGACCGGCGCCTCTGATGTCGGGTACATGCTTTAGAACGCGGGAGACCCGCAACGTGGTCTCTTGTTGCGCTCGCCTTGCGGCGGCGGGATCGTGATAGCCATCCTGACCGTCGTGTTGGTGGTGCTCGCCATCGCGGCGCTCGTGAAATACATCAGGCGGCCATAAGCGCAGGCGTAAGCAACGCGTGCATGATGACGCGGCAGAAGCCGTCTAGCTAACAGGCCTAAGAACAGGCCTAATACCCTTGGCCATCTGCTGATGCCTCGACCGAGACGTTGGCACTTTACCCAGTCCGAATCACCGAAATGTGCTCGGTGCCGCTCTCCGGAAGCCAAACTTCGCCGGCGCGCCCAAGAATTTGACGAACGTTAGCTGCCTCTCGCGCGAAGCCGAACCGCTCGAACGTTTCGCTGCCCGGATCGAAGCGAAACATTGCGTTGCCGCCGAAGTCGCTAACCCAGACCGTGTCGCGTTCGTCCACGTACACCGCATAGGGCCGCGGGGTTTCACCCGGAACCTTCCAGGCGTGCCAGGTGTTTGCTGATGGGTTGTGCATCGACAGGTTGCCGCTCAGCCATTCACTCACCCAGATGCGCCCCTTGCTATCGCTCCACACGCGGCGTGCGCCCTGATTCTTGGTGGGTGGCTCGACGATGGTCGAATCTCCGGTGCGCGGGTCGATGCGCGCGATGTATGAGCCTGCCAGCGAGCACCACCAAACATCGCCATTCGGCGTGGTGCAGATGCCGTACGGCCCTCGCCCGCGCGGCGCATCCTTCACGGTCACTTCTGCAGTCTTGATCGCGACCTTCCCAACGACACCGTTCTGCCCGGTGAACCACAGGTCGCCCGCGCCATCGAAGGACGCTGTATTGAGATTGGCATTGCGAGCGTTCTGAGGCAGCGGAAAAGCACGCACCTCCCGGTCGGGCCAACCCACGCGCACGATGGCATTCAGACCGCTATCGGTGATCCAGGCTGCTTTATCCGGGCCTTGTATTACGCCATGCGGGGAAGAACCTTTGCCGAGTGCGATCAGCTCGGTGCGGCCGGCTTTGGGATCGAACCAGCCCAGGTGACCGCTACGCTGAGCGCTGAACCACACGCCGCCATCGGGCGCGGGCGCGA
>CAZKNV010000243.1:0-3694 GCA_964554145.1 uncultured Burkholderiaceae bacterium | reverse complement strand
TCTCGCCGGGAAACGGTTTCTTCAACACCAGCGCAATCAGATCCGATGCGGCTCGTGTCAAATCGCCGGTGCGACGATCGATCAGTTGCAGCTCGAGCTCGACCCCCAGTGTCAGCAAGTCGGACGACTGAAATGCGAGTTCGCCGTCCGCTCGCGCCGCCTCCAGGTTGATCGTCCTGGCGATTGTCGACGGTGTTGCAGTCATCTTCCCGCTCCATCGGTTCGCGCCTCGCCGCTCCAGCGCAAGGAAAACATCAAGGTGAGCGCGCCGACGACTTGCAGAATCACGACGCTTAAAAGCAGCACCGCATTGGTTTGCTCGCCGAGTCGCGGATTCAGCAGTGACACTTCCTGCGTCAGCATCAACGCCAGTGCAGACATCGGCAATAGCCCGATGCCGGTCATGACTCCCTTGCGCCACGTGATCCCGGTCAGCGGAGCGAACGCAGCGACCGCCCCAACCTTGCAGATCGTGCGCACCACGACCAGGGCGAGCGCCGGCAGCCACGCAGCGAACAGCACGCCGCCGTCGACGATCGCGGCGGAGAGCGCGAAGAACAACGCCAGCGCCACGCCGGATGCCAATCCGAAGTCCGTTGTCGCCAGCAGCCGCTGCGCGTCGAACGTACGCACGAACGCGCCGCACGCCAGTAGCGTCAGTAGCGGCGACAGCTTCAACGCGACCGCACTTGCGAAAACGATCCAAACGACTGCGAGCATCACCATGATTTGCGCCGCCCGGTCGCGGCCGACAAAGCCGACCACCAGCAGGAACAACCGCGCGCCCACCGCAGCGAGCGCCAGCGAGCCGAAGATCAGGTAGGCCGGATGCAGCAGATAGTCGTCCAGCACGCCGCGCGTTTGCACGCGCGCCCACGCCAGCAGCAAGGTCGACAACACCACCGCGTAAATCGAATTAAGCGCAGTAAGCAGCAACGTGCGCTCTGTCACCTGGCCCTGCGCCCGCATCTCCCGGGTAACCGCCAGCACCACCGCCGGCGAGGTCGACATGCTGATCGCTGCAATCAGCGCCGCGGCCAAGGGCGCGATATCGAACACTTGCAGTACGAAATAGACGGCAACGAACGTCAATACGCTTTCGAGCACGCTGGCGCCGAGCAGCGCCGGGTTGCGTCGCACCCAGCCGAATGACACGCGCTGGCCGACATCGAACAGGATCACGGCGGCGGCGAAGTTCATCGAAAACTCCATCGTGCGGATCGGCAGCTCGTCGATTTTCAGCAGTTGCAGCACGTAGCCGCCGGCGCCGAACAGTGCGCCCGCCGCCAGATAGCCGAGCAGCCGCGGAACACGCAACCAGCGTGCAGCCGCCTCGCCTGCCGCCGCGGCAAACAGCGCCAGAATGGCCACCGGAATAGCAGTGGGCCAGTCAAGCGGCCAATCGGGAAGGTAGCTCAAATCCATGTGATCGGTGATCGGTGATCAGTGATCGGTGAAGGCGGAACCGCCCTAGGAGCAGCAGCGCAGTAATTTCTACGTTAGGGTCTTGGCACAAGCCAAGGCACGGTGATCTAACCGATCACCGATCACCGATCACTGATCACCGCCTCAAAACGGAATGTCGTCGTCCATTTCGGCAACGCTTGGCGTCGATTTGCTGGCCGGCCGCGCACTGCTCGAAGCCGCGCTGGAGCGCGCCGGCGCGCGAGACTCGTCGCCACCGTCAAAATCGCCGCTCGCTCCGCCGCCCATGCCTTCGCGTGAGCCGAGCATCTGCATGTTGTCTGCAATTATTTCGGTCGTGTAGCGGTCCTGGCCTTCCTTGTCCTGCCATTTGCGGGTGCGCAATTTTCCTTCGACGTAAACCGGGCGCCCCTTCTTCAAATACTCGCCGGCAATCTCTGCAAGCCGCCCGAAAAAAGCGACCTTGTGCCACTCCGTGGCTTCCTTCATTTCGCCGGTCGCCTTGTCCTTCCAGCGATCGGACGTCGCGATCGTGATGTTCGTGATTGCGGCGCCATCGGCCGTGTATCGCGTCTCGGGATCACGCCCGAGATTGCCGATCAATATCACTTTGTTGACGGATGCCATCTCGCCTCCTAGCTAAGGCTTTCTTCTCATCAAATCGGCAACGGCTCGGTGTCTGCCGTCACGGGAACTTCGCGCATGCCAAGCGCAATCAACCACCACGCCGCCATCACGATTGCAGCAAATACGAACACTGCTTCGGAACCCCATCGCGCAGCAATCAAGCCTCCGAGCGCGCCGCCGGCAAACAGCCCCAATGCCTGCGCCGTATTGTAGATGCCCAGAGCCAGACCCATGGCCGATGCCGGTGCTACGCGCGACACCAGGGACGGCAGGCACGCTTCGAGGATATTGAAGCCGGTAAAGAAAAGCAGCAGCCATAGCGCCAACCAGACGAGCGCATCGCCTTGCAGAAAAAACCCGAGCTGCGCCGCCAGCACCAGCACGATCGAGACGATGAACAACGGTCGTATCAAGGCGCGACGCTCGGCAACAACCAGCGGCTTCACCATCAATGCAAACGACAGCAATACGACCGGAAGGTAAACCTTCCAATGCTGGGAAAGCGGCAAACCACCGCTCCGAACCAGCAGCACCGGGATCACGACGAACATCGCCATTAATACGGTGTGCAAAGCAAAGATTCCGAAGTTAAGCCGGAGCAGCTGTGGGTCGAACAAGACCGCGCGGACGTTGTGCGGAACGCCATGCTCTGTCTTCGGCGGCGCGGTCGGCACGACCCATACCAGCACGCCGATCGCCGCAACGACGAGCACGCCGGTCATCGCAAAAAGGCCTTTGACCCCGATGGCGTCATACAGCACCGGCGCCAAAACCAGCGAGCCGGCAAACGTCAATCCGACCGATGCACCAACCAATGCCATCGCCTTGGTGCGGTGCTCATCGCGCGTAGCGTCGGCGATGAAGGCGGTGACCGCCGCTGAAATCGCTCCCGCGCCCTGGATCGCTCGGCCAACGATGGTCCATATGATGTCGGTAGCCAGTGCAGCGACAAAGCTGCCCGCTGCAAACACGATCAGCCCGGCCGCGATCACCGGCTTGCGACCCCAGCGATCGCTGGCGGCACCAAATGGGATCTGCAGCACACCCTGAGTCAGCCCGTAAATCCCGAGCGCCAGCCCGACCAGCGTCGCATCGGTTCCGCCCGGTATCGACTGCGCGTAGACCGCGAATACCGGCAGGATCAGAAACAGGCCCAGCAAACGCAGCGCAAAGATCGAGGCCAGCGAAACGCTGGCCCGAATCTCGAGCGAGGTCATTGAGGCACCCTGGGCGCTGCGCGCCGTCCCGCCAAGCGGGAGCGAGCCCTCCTTGGGGCGGCCCGGCGAAGGGCTCATGCGGGAAGGAACTGGGTCGGACATGCCGGAGAGAGCGTGATCTGCGCGGCGGAGGTTTGCATGAGTCGGGCCGCGTATGCGTTTGTAGTTATAGTAACAAGTTGCCCTTTGGAAACGCATCATCTGTAAGCAATGAGCGCGATCCGTATCCGCGGCGCACGCACGCACAACCTCAAGAACATCGATCTCGATCTGCCGCGGCACAGGCTGATCGTGATTACCGGGCTGTCAGGCTCCGGCAAGTCGTCGCTCGCGTTCGATACCCTGTATGCCGAGGGACAGCGGCGCTATGTCGAATCGCTGTCGGCGTACGCGCGCCAGTTTTTGCAGCTGATGGAAAAGCCCGA
>CAZKNV010000242.1:0-3702 GCA_964554145.1 uncultured Burkholderiaceae bacterium | reverse complement strand
TCTGGCTGGGGAGGAAGGATTCGAACCTTCGAATGCCGGAATCAAAATCCGGTGCCTTAACCAGCTTGGCGACTCCCCAAAACTGAAACTCGTTACCGATTACCACACCAAAAGCGGGTGCTCATTCATTCCCTGCGCTACCCAACCCGACCAGGCCGCCGGTAGATCGGCAATCGCTTCCTGCGCCTGCCTTCTCGATTCCGCCGCCACGAACACTGCCGAACCGGAGCCGGTCATGCGCGCTACGCCAAAGCGCTCGAGGCGCTTGAGCGCTTCATCGATGGTGGGATAGCGGCGCCGTGCGACGGGTTCGAGGTCGTTGACCAGTGACGACGAAAATATGAGGTTGCCGGCTGCGAATTTATCTGATCTCCCAGCCGCCGCGGAAAAGGCCGCTATTTTCGTGACTTTGGAATTTCGTGTCAAACCTGCGTCGTCGAAGATTTCTTTGGTCGAAACGTGAACTTGCGGCCAGACGACCGCAAACCATGCAGGCGGCAATTCGATCGTCGTCAAGCGCTCGCCGATTCCTTCGGCAAGCGCGCTGCGACCGTGCAGGAAAAACGGGACATCGGCGCCAAGCTGCAGCCCGATCGCGCTGAGCTCGCTGCGCGGCAGGCGCAGGTCCCATAGCCGGTTCAGTGCGATCAACGTGGTCGCAGCATCGGATGAGCCACCGCCCATGCCACTGCCGGCCGGGATGCGCTTCGTAACGCCGATCGTTGCGCCGTGCGATGTGCCGGAAGCCCGCTTTAACGCATGCGCGGCGCGCACCGCAAGATCATCGTCCGCCGGGCCGGTGAGATCGCCTTCGCGCATGATCGCGCCATCGGTGCGCCGCTCGAAGTCAAGCAGGTCTGCAAGATCAATCAGCGTAAAGGCGGTTTGCAGCTCGTGATAGCCGTCGGCGCGACGGCCGGTCACGTGAAGAAACAAATTCAGCTTGGCAGGGGCGGGCAGCGCGAGCAGCAAATGCATCGCTGCATTTTATGGCTCATGCAACGCCCTTCCTATCCGCGCTCCGGAATCGTCCACAGATAAATGCGGCTGCGCGCGACTTCGCGCGTCGTTTGCGGCGCCCAGTCGCCCATGTTGAAGTCATGCGACACGATTCTTGTGCCGGGCTTCAACTCCTTCAGCAATCGGGGCCGCAGCTTCAGGTTAACGCTGGGCAGCAAGTACATCGTCACGACGGTAGCCGGGCTGAAATCGAACTCGAACACATCGCCGACTTCGAAACGGGTCAGTTTGGTGACGCCGGAGCTGACGGCATTCTCCTTAGCTTCCTTGACGCGCTCTGGATTCAGATCGACGCCGACACCGCGACAGCCGAAACGCGACGCCGCCCTGACGACGATGCGGCCATCGCCGCAGCCAAGGTCATAGACCACGTCGGATTTGCCCACCTTTGCCAGATCAAGCATGGCATCGACTACCGGCATCGGCGTCGGCACATAGGGCACGTCCAGCTGACGCGCGATTTCTTCGACCGGCTGCGCGTTTGCCGCGCCTAGAAACCCCAATGAGCCCGCCGCTGGCAGCGCGCGGGCCAGCATCAGCGCGGCCGAACCACTCAACACTTCACTCAGAATTTCACGACGGGTCTTCATCAGGCAAGTCTCCAGTTTTATCTATCTAACCGGTCGGCTCATCGACGACCAGACGCAACACCACGGCGGGAGCATTCGGCGCAGCCGGGCGCTCGAGCACAAGGCGGCGCGGGCGAGCGGTCGAGTCGAAAGTTTCGGGCAGACTAATCGTCCAGCCGTCCTGCTCGATTACGACCGCGCGCCCCGCTTCCCGTTCGACGCGCGCAACGCGATCCGGTACGGGCCGGCCTTCAATCCAATCGGCCAGTCCGGACACCGGCAGGCGCCAGCCGAGCAACTGCTCGGTCAACGCATCGGCATCCGGTCCACGCACTTCCTGCATTTGCGCGCCGGTGGCACGTGCGCCGCCCGGCTCGATTTCGATCCGGGCAACTGTAGTGCCCAGGGGTGACGCCAGATCGAGCAATTGGTGGGGACCGCGAATCTCGAGGTTAAAGCGACCGGACACATTGTCGCGCTGCTCACCGAGTGTTGTCGTTGCGGAAAAGCGGCCGGTATACGAGCGATCCGGCGGACCTAGCGTCGGCGTGGCGCATGCCGCCAGCAACGCGATCGTCGCGAGCGCGGTCAGGCGCGCGCTTCGCAATACCAGCCTCATGGCTAGAGACCGATTTTAAGCCGCGTCACGGTCGACTTGAGCAACGCGTTGCCCGGCTCCTTCGATCGGACCTCGCGCAGTAACTTGCGCGCAGCGTCCTGATCACCGCTCGCCCACAGCACTTCAGCCAGATGAATCGCCACTTCGGCATCGGGCCGCGCCTCATAGGCGCGCTGCAGATGTTCGCGTGCCAGCTTCAAATCGCCCAAGCGGAAATGCACCCATCCGAGCGAGTCGAGGATGAACGCATCATCGGGTGCCAGTTCGCGCGCTTTTTCTATCAGTTGAAGCGCCTCGGGAAGTCGCAGGTTGCGATCGGCCAGGCTGTATCCAAGGGCGTTATAGGCGTGTGCGTAATCGGGCTTCAGCTCGATGATCCGGCGCAGCTGCTTTTCCATCGTTGCTACTTGATTGAGCCGCTCGGCCGCCATTGCGGTGTCGTACATCAGCGGGATGCTGTCGGGCGCGCTCGCCAGCGCCTGCGACAGCAATTTGTACGACTCATCGTGCCGCTTGGCATCGCGCAGCAACTGACCCTCGGCCAGTATCAACTGTGTTTTCTCGTCGGCCGACTGCGTACTCACGGTGCGCAACAGCTTGCGCGCTTCATCGAGCCGCTGCATTTTCGACAGCACGAATGCCTCGCGCACTCTTGCGGTTAGATATTCCTCACCGCCGTCGATTTTGCGCAGCCACTCAAGCGCGGTCGGAAACTGCTTGTCTTCTTCCGCAATTTGCGCGAGGTAAAGATAGGCGGGCTCGGCAGGTCGCGCGCTACTCGCGTTATCGGACTGCGCGATCAGTTCCAGATAGCGTTGCAGGTAGGTGCGCGCATCCGCCGGTAGCTTGCCCTGCAGCGATAGCAGCGCCATCGAATAAACGAGGTCTGCGTTCTTGGGATCGGCTTGCAGCAGCGATTGAAACTGCGAGCGTGCAAGGTCGAATTTGTTATCGGCAATCAGCAGTCGCGCATAGGCAAGCCGGGTATCGACCACTACCGGATGGCGCGCTACAAATTCCTGCAGCAGCGCGAGCGCAGCCGGACGATCACTCGCCTGCAGATACTGTGCGGCGGTGAGTACAGCGCGTTGCGAGTCCGGCGCGAGCGCATAGGCGGCGCGGGCTTCCTCTATCGCGCGCGGAGTCAATCCGGCGGCATGCGCGCCGTTGGCCAGCGCAAGCTTGACTTCGGCCGATTGCGCATACGGCTGCGCCAGGCGATCGAGCAACTGGAATGCACCGGCGCGGTCCTGAGTGCGAGCCAGGGCGCGCTGCATGCTGGCCAACTCGTCGGCCGCCTTGTCTTCTGATACACCGGCAGCCGCTTTCAACTGCTCGCTGAACAGCGCATAGGCATCGTCAAAGCGGCTGCTGCCGGCATACAGCATGGCCAGCGTCTGCGCTGCCTCGCTCGACTTGGGCGCGAGCTCGTGCCATACCTGCGCTGCTTCGAGTCCTTGCGCGATGGCGCGGCCCTGCAACGCGAGCTCAGTC
>CAZKNV010000241.1:0-3731 GCA_964554145.1 uncultured Burkholderiaceae bacterium | reverse complement strand
CGCTACTTCGGCTGAAACTCGGGCACGCCGAATTGCCACAGGAAGAACGACCAGATATCCGCGGTTTGCGCTTGCCGTTGAGTGCGCGTTCTCGCTGCCCGATCGCATAAACTTCAAAGATGACTGCTCACTCCACAGACGAACAACCAGAGCTCGCAAAGAGTTTTGACCCCGCTGCGATCGAAGCACGCTGGGCGCCGATCTGGGAGTCGCGCGGCTACTTCACGGCCGGCACCGATCCGGGAAAGCCGTCGTTTTCGATCCAGCTGCCGCCGCCGAATCGCACCGGCATCCTGCACATGGGGCACGCGTTCAACCAGACGATCATGGATGCGCTGACGCGTTATCACCGGATGCTGGGTTTCAACACGTTATGGCTGCCCGGCACCGATCACGCGGGCATTGCGACGCAGATCGTCGTCGAACGGCAACTGGAGGCGCAAGGGTTCGATCGGCGTGCGATCGGCCGCGAAAAGTTTGTCGAAGAAGTGTGGAAATGGCAGCACCTTTCCGGTGACGCGATCCTGCAGCAGATGCGCCGGCTTGGCGCGTCGGTCGATTGGAGCCGCACGTATTACACGATGGACGAGCACCTGTCGCAGGTCGTCGTCGAAACGTTCGTGCGTTTGTACGAGCAGGGCCTGATCTATCGCGGCAAGCGGCTCGTGAACTGGGATCCGAAGCTGCAGACGGCAGTGGCCGATCTTGAAGTCGAAACCGAAGAAGAGGATGGCCGTATCTGGGAGATTCGTTATCCCACTGTCGAGGGTCACGAGTCGATCGTGGTTGCCACCACGCGGCCGGAAACGATGCTGGGCGACGTTGCGGTCGCGGTGAACCCGAACGACGAACGTTATCGCCACCTGGTCGGCAAAACACTGGCGCTGCCGCTGACGGACCGCACCATTCCGGTGATTGCCGACGATTACGTCGACGTGGAGTTCGGCACCGGCGCGGTGAAGATCACGCCAGCGCATGATTTCAACGACTTCGCCATGGCGCAACGTCACAGTCTTTCCGCACTGGCCGTTTTTGATAACAACGCCGCCCTTTCGCCAGCACCGTTCCTATTTATGGCGGCGGGAAGTCATTTCGTAATGCCCGATGGCACTGAAAGAATACAAGGCGCAAGTTCATCGGGTAAAGGTTATGTCGACGGGCGAATCTCGACAGGGATCGGGACGAATGAGCCATCTCTGATGCCCCAGAAGTATCGCGGCATGGATCGCTATGTCGCACGCAAGGCGGTGCTCGCCGATCTGCGCGCGGCCGGCCTGGTCGTATCGGAGAAGCCGCACAAGATGACGGTGCCGCGCGGCGAACGCACCGGCGAAGTGGTCGAGCCGATGCTGTCGGAGCAGTGGTACATGGCGATGAGCAAGCCCGCACCGGCGGGAACGCTTCATCCGGGTCAGTCGATCGCGCAGGTCGCACTCGACGTCGTTGCACGCGGTGAAGTCAACATCTTCCCCGAGCAATGGAAGACGATCTACACGCAGTGGCTGGAGAATATCCAGGACTGGTGCATCTCGCGGCAACTGTGGTGGGGGCACCAGATTCCGGCGTGGTACGACGAGCGCGGCAACGCCTACGTTGCACGCAGCGAAGAGGAAGCGCGCGCGCAAGCCGGCACAGGGGCAAAGCTGACGCGCGATCAAGATGTGCTCGACACGTGGTTCTCGTCGGCGATGGTGCCATTTTCGACGCTCGGCTGGCCCGAGCCGAAGGACAAGGTCGGGTACGACCTGTATCTGCCATCGACCGTGCTGGTGACCGGGTACGACATCATCTTCTTCTGGGTTGCGCGGATGGTCATGATGACGACGCACTTCACCGGCCGCACTCCGTTTCGCGATGTCTACATCCACGGCATGGTGCGCGATGCCGAAGGCAACAAGATGTCGAAGAGCGAAGGCAACACACTCGACCCGCTCGACATCATCGACGGTATCGATCTCGAATCACTGGTGGTCAAGAACACCAGCGGCCTGCGCCGGCCGGAGGATGCGCCGAAAGTCGCCGTCAAATTGCGCAAGCATTTCCCGAGCGGCATTGCACCGTATGGCGCCGATGCGCTGCGTTTCACGATGGCCGCGTCGGCGACGCTCGGCCGCACGGTGAACTTCGATCTCAAACGCTGCGAGGGTTATCGCAACTTCTGCAACAAACTGTGGAACGCGACACGGTTCGTGCTGATGAACACCGAGGACCGCGATTGCGGACTCGACGAAACATTGCCGGTCGAACTGTCGTTCGCCGATCGCTGGATCATCGGCGAGCTGCAACGCACCGAAGCCGAAGTCGCGCAAGGCTTCGCCGACTACCGGTTGGACAACGTCGCCAATGCGATCTACTCGTTCGTGTGGAATGAATACTGCGACTGGTATCTCGAACTTGCCAAGGTGCAACTGGCCACCGGCAACGAAGCGCAGCAGCGCGCCACACGCCGTACGCTGGTGCGGGTGCTCGAAGTGGCGTTGCGCCTGGCGCATCCCATTGTTCCGTTCATCACCGAGGAGCTGTGGCAGAAACTTTCGGTGCTGGCTGGCAAGCGTACGGCAGCGCAAACAACGTCAATCATGATTCAGCCGTATCCAAAAGGCGAACCGGCGAAGATCGATCCGCAGTCCGATGCCGACATTGCGCTGTTGAAGCGCATGATCGACGCACTGCGAAATCTGCGCAGCGAGATGAACCTGTCGCCTGCGCAGAAAGTGCCACTGGTGGCCACCGGCGACGCATCGACGCTGGCACGCTATGCGCCGTATATGCAGGCGCTTGCCAAACTGTCGGCCGTTGACGCAGCGGCCGACATCCACGCAGCGGCCAATGGTGCTGCGCCGATCAAGCTGGTCGATGACTATCGGCTGTTGCTCAGGATCGAAGTCGACGTCGGCGCCGAACGCGACCGACTCGACAAGGAAATCGCGCGCCACGAAGCTGAAGTCGGCAAAGCCAGAACCAAGCTTGGCAACGCGAGCTTTGTCGAGCGCGCACCCGCGGCAGTCGTCGCGCAGGAGAAGGAACGACTGGCCGGATTCGACGCAACTTTGCGAAAACTGAGAGAGCAGCGCGAGCGTCTACCCCCGGCGTGACGCGACACAGCAGCGGCGCTACGCAGCCAACGCCGCGCGGCGGTCTGCACGCGTGGCAGCAAATGCGCTGCGCCCCAGCCAACACCACAGGCGTTTCGCATCGTGCGCGGGGCCGATGATGCGCAGCTCGCCGCTGCGCACGACTTCGGCAGGCTCACGGTCGCCGGTCCACACATCGGTCAGCGCACGCACGCTCGACTCGACGATCAGCGTCAATTCATGGCCTGGATCATCGCGACATAAATCGGCGCTGCGGTTCTCGACGACCAGCCACCACACACGCTCGCGCGGCCGCGCATCGGCAAAGCAGAACTGAATCACGACCCTGCGCTCGCGGGGAAATTCATCCAGCTTCGCGAAGCGCCGCACGTCCCACATCAAAAAACCGGCATCGAGCTGGCCCGGCTGCAAGCGGCTGCCGATCCAGCGCGCGCCCCAGTGTCCGAGCGCCATCACGATCGGACGGAGCTCTTCGCCGGCGCCGGTCAGCCGGTACTCGTTGTTGTTGCCGTGGCGCTCGACAACGCCGATCTGTTCGAGCTTGCGCAAGCGTTGCGCGAGCAAGGTGGCGGACATGCGCGGCACGCCGCGCCGAATGTCGTTGAAGCGCGTGCTGCCGCACAGCAGTTCGCGCAC
>CAZKNV010000240.1:0-3755 GCA_964554145.1 uncultured Burkholderiaceae bacterium | reverse complement strand
GGCGAGGGTGATCAGCGAGAAGTAAACGCCGCGCCGGCGCAGCACCAAAAAGCCGATCACGCTGCCCAGCAGCACGGCGAGGGCCAGTGCGAGCGTGAAGGGGGCTGCTAGCTGGCCCGGAAACCAATGGATCTGGAACAGGGCAAAAGCGTAGGCCCCGAGTCCGAAGAACGCGCCGTGGCCGAATGAGAGCAAGCCGGTGTAGCCGAGCAGCAGGTTGTAGCCGAGTCCGACCAGGGCGAAGATCGCGATCTCCGTCGCGAGCGAGGTCGGGAGGCCGAGCATCTGCATGAGATGGGGCAGGAGCACGAGTGCCAGCGCCGCAAGCACGACAGGATGTCGGAGCCGGCTCACTCGAACTTCTCGAACTTCTCGCCGGCGAGCCCGCGCGGGCGCAGCAGCAGAATCAGGATCATCAGCGCGTACATCGACGCCTCGGCCGCTGGCGGCCACAACAGCACCGTCAGACCGCGCACGACGCCGACCAACAGGCCGGCATAGACCACGCCCCAGAAGCTGCCGAGGCCGCCGATCACGACCACAACGAAGGCCGCCGTCACGATCTGGCTGCCCATCGCCGGCTGCACGCCCGCGAGCGGGGCCGACATGACGCCCGCCAGCGCCGCGAGCGCCACGCCGAGCGCGAAGATCATGGTCAGCACCGGCTGCAGATTGATGCCGAGCGCGCGCACCATGTCGGGATCGCGCGTGCCGGCGCGCACGATCAGGCCGAACGCGGTCTTGTTCAGGAGCAGCCAGCACGCGACCACGGCAAAAGCTGCCACGGCGAGAACCGTAAGCCGGAAGCGCGAATAGATGAAATCTCCAAGAAAGACCTGGCCGCGCAGCGCCTCGGGAATGGCAAAGGGCAGCCCGCTCACGCCCCAGATCAGGCGCAGGCTCTGCTCCACGACCATCGCGAGGCCGAACGTGAAGAGCAGTCCCAGCGCCGGGTCCTCCCCGTAGAGCCGGCGCAGCGCCAAGCGCTCCACCGCGATCCCGATCAGCGCGACCGCGATCGGCGAGATGACCATCGCGGGGAAGAAGCCGAACAGGCGCTGCGCTTCGTAGGCGAAATAGGCGCCGAGCGCATAGAACCCGCCATGCGCGAGGTTGACCACCCCGCCCAGGCTGAAGATCAGTGACAGGCCAAGTGCCAGCACAATGAAATATGACCCGGCCAGCAGGCCGTTCGCCATGTGCTCGGCGATCACAAAGAAGGGCACTGGCGCGTCTTATTGGGCGACTACGTCTGAGCTCGACGTAGGGGCAGGTTTGAAGCTGCCCCTACAACGGCACGGCCTCCGTCAGGGGCGGGCCGGGCTCACGCCGGCATCGCGCAGGGGTTCTCCGCCTTGGTCGGCTGGATCAGTTCGAGCGACTGGCCTTGCTTCGGCACCACTTCGACAACCTCGAAGATGTCCCACTTGTCCTTCGAATTCTTCTTGTCCTTGACCTTGACCACGTACATTTCCTGCAGCAGTTGGTGGTCCCAGGCGCGAAACTGGCCTTTGCGCCCCTTCAGGATGTCGAACTCGGCGCCCTTTTCAAAGAACTCGATCAGTTTGGCCGTGTCGGTGCTCTTGGTCTCTGCAACGCCCTGCAGCAGGATTCTGATCGCAACGTAATCGCCCCACGCTTGATTGTCGGGCGGATGGCCGTGCTTGGCGTTGAACTTGCGCGCGAACTCCCGGGCGGCCGGCACGTTGAGGCCGTGATACCAGAGGCTCTGCCAGTAGCCCGAGATGGAGTCGATGCCTGCGCCCCAGAACGGAATCGTGTCCATCACGCCCCCCGAGACGGGGATCGACAGGCCGTACTCCTTGTATTGCTTGAGGAACGTCGTCTGATCGGCTCCCGCAAGGTTGATGTACACGAAGGCGGGCCGCGCCTGGCGGATCTTGAGGATGTAGGAGCTGTAGTCCGGCGTGTCGGTCGGCACCAGGTCATTTTGCACCACGGTGCCGCCGTTCTCGGTCAGGAACTTGGTGGAGACACGCGCGAGGTCGTGGCCGAAGGCGTAGTCGGCCGTCAGCATGTAGTACTTGGTGCCCTTGATCATGTTGTTGGCGACCTGCCACTGCCCGATCGTCTTGGTGTACATCGTGTTGCACCCCTCGACGTGGAACATGTAGCGGTTGCAGTTCTTGCCGCGGAGCGCATCGGAATTGGCGCCGGTGTTCAAGTACAGGATTTTGTAGCGTTGCGCTTGGTCGGCGATGGCGAGGGCAGAGCCCGAACTGATCTCGCCCAGGATGAAATGGACCTTGTTCTGCTCGACCAGCTTCTGTGCCTTGGTGACGGCAACGCCTGGGTTGACGCTGTCTTCGGCAATCAGCTCGACCTTGCGTCCGAGCACACCGCCCGCGGCGTTCGCCTCCTCGACCGCCATGCTGGAGGCGCGGAACCCGTAGTCGCCAAGCTGACCAAGAAAGCCAGTGCGCGGCGTCAAGTGACCGACGCGGATCGTGTCGCTTTGGGCGCGCAGGATGGCCGGGAATCCGATGGCCGTCAGTGCACCCGCAGCGCCGGCGGCACCTACCAGGTTGCGACGGGAACTCGACTTCGGTTGATTCATGGTGTCTCCTTGGGTGGGCGTGCATCCGGGGCAACTCGGAAAGCCCTTATATGGTGGTGAAGCAACGGTATAACCGCCATCGCAGTTATAGTCGGGCGACTGCGAACTGTCTATTAGGATCGGCTGCGCGCGCTTTCGCGCGGCGCCTCGTCCGGGACCCGGCCATCGTCAATCGCTGCAATCAGCGCCTGCACTTTGCGATTTATCGCAGCGCGCATGCCGTGGGCGATATCGAAAGCGCGGCCGAATACCTCGTGACGCTCGATCGCCCGCCGACGACGGAGGACGAATGAATCTGGAACTCGAAGGAGCGCGGGTGCTGGTGACCGCGGGGGCTTCAGGCATCGGGCTCGCCATCGCGCGCGAGTTCGTGCACGAAGGCGCGCGCGTGCACGTGTGCGACGTGGACGCGCGCGCGCTGGCCACGCTTTCAGCGAACGATCCGACTGTGTCGCACTCGCACTGCGATGTTTCGGACGAGAGTTCGGTCAGGGGACTCTTCGATGACATGCTCGCGCGGCATGGTCGCCTCGATGTGCTGGTCAACAACGCCGGTATCGCCGGGCCGACCGCGCGCTGCGAAGACATTGCACTCGCCGACTGGGAACGCACGCTGACCGTCAATCTGACGGGCCAGTTCCTTTGCGCGCGATTGGCGATTCCACATCTGCGTGCGAGCCGCAATGCGAGCATCGTCAACCTGTCGTCGGCAGCGGGGCGCTTCGGCTTTCCGCTGCGAACGCCCTACGCCGCATCCAAGTGGGCCGTGATCGGATTCAGCAAGTCGCTGTCGATCGAGCTCGGAAGCGACGGCATCCGCGTCAATGCGATCTGCCCGGGATCGGTCGCGGGACCTCGGATCGATTCGGTCTTTGCGAACAAGGCTGCGGCGCGCGGAGTTCCGATGGAAACCGTTCGCGACGAAGCCTTGGCAAAGACATCGTTGGGAAGGCTGATCGCGCCGGAGGACATCGCGCGGACGATCGTGTTTCTGGCATCGCCCGCTGGCGCGAACATCTCGGGCCAGGCAATCGGCGTTGATGCCGACGTTCAGTCGTTGGTGTGACTCAGCCTGAGGCGACGCTTAACGCTTGGTGCCGCCAAGCAGCGCTGCAACGCGGGCGGGCCTGTCCTTGCTCAACGCGGGCGCCGGCTGCGGGGGAGACGAATCGGCTGT
>CAZKNV010000239.1:0-3779 GCA_964554145.1 uncultured Burkholderiaceae bacterium | reverse complement strand
ATCGCGGCCAATGAAAAGGGCCGTGAAGAATTGCTGAAGATGGTCGAGCAGTTTGGGCTCGCCGTCGTACACGCATATATGCAGCACGTGCAGGACAACGCCGAAGAATCGGTGCGGCGAGTCATCACCCAACTGAGCGACGGCGAGTTCGACTACCCGCTCGACAATGGCGCGCTGATTCGCGTGCGTATCATGGTCGATCAGGCAAACCGTTCGGCCACCATCGACTTCACCGGCAGCTCGGAGCAACTCACAAACAACTTCAACGCGCCGAGTGCGGTGTGCTACGCGGCGGTGCTGTACGTTTTCCGCACGCTGGTCGACGCCGATATCCCGCTCAACGCCGGGTGCCTGAAGCCCTTGCAGGTCGTGATACCCGAACGCTCGATGTTGAACCCGCGCTATCCGGCGGCCGTGGTAGCGGGCAATGTCGAAACCTCGTCGTGCATTACCGATGCGCTTTATGGCGCCCTCGGAGTGATGGCGGCCGCGCAGGGAACGATGAACAACTTCACGTTCGGCAACGAGCGCTATCAGTATTACGAAACGATTTCCGGCGGGTCGGGTGCAGGCATTCGCAATGTCGGCGCGGACGCGAAAGCGCTCGATGGCTCGTACCAGGACGGATTTAACGGCACCGACGTCGTGCAGACGCATATGACGAACTCGCGGCTGACCGACCCCGAGGTGCTCGAGTTCCGCTACCCGGTACGGTTGGAAAGCTACGAAATACGCCCGAATTCCGGCGGGCGAGGGCGCTGGCACGGCGGCAATGGCGGCACCCGGCGCGTGCGTTTTCTAGAACCGATGACCGCATCGATACTGGCCAATCATCGCTCGATCGCGCCGTTCGGAATGGCGGGCGGTGAACCCGGCGAATGCGGCCGCAACTGGATCGAGCGAATTGACGGGCGCATCGAGGCGATGGGCCACATCGGATCGGCCGAAATGAACGTCGATGACGTGATAGTTATCGAGACACCGGGCGGCGGCGGCTTCGGCGAAAAATAAAGGCGATCGAACTCGGCAAATAGGCATCGCCGTCATCGAAATTCCGCGCACGCTGCCGCGGCGTACGCAGAAATAATGCGTGCCTATGAATGCGCCGGACCGTCTCGGTCTAACTCCGATTCTTGGCTCGCTATCGATGGGCTATGCGCCGTTGGTCGATCGTGAGCGGCGCATGTTCGGCACGCGGCTGACAATGCTGTCGGTCAAGCCGAGCGATCGGCTGCCGGTCGGCTTGATACTCGAGCAGTTAAACGGCATGTGGCCCGAATCGCGCGCGCTGATGCTGGTGGCGCCGCTCGATGCGCAGCTCGACGATTCGCTGCTCGATTGGCAACCACCCCTCAACGCAGTCGTCGAAATTCCGGCCATTGCGCTGCGCGATCCGACCGTGCAGGGGCTTGTCCAGCGGGCACGTCGAGTCGGCATCAAAATGGCCTTGCGCGGCCGGCCGGATGTGCCGCTGCCGCCGGCGCTGCTCGACTGCTTCGACTATGCGCTGATTCACATTACCGAAGATCGCCGCCGTCGCAGCGATGGCAGCAACGCGGCACCGCCGCCCGGCGTGATGCGCCGCATGCCGTTCATCATTACAGGCGCGTTCCGCGTGGCCGACTTGCACGCCGCGTATGAACGCGGCGCCGTCGCCAGCGTCGGTGTTCCGCTGGACGAAGCGCATCCGACGATCGAACGCCCGCCGCAGCCAGGCCAGGCGGCGGTGCTGGAACTGCTGCGCCTCGCACACGACCGAGCCGATATCGACACGATCGAATCGGCCATCAAGCGCGACACGGCGCTGGCGTTCGAGCTGATCCGCTTTGTGAACTCGGCCGCGTTTGCTGTACCGATGCAAGTCGCCTCGGTCAAGCGCGCGGTGATGGTTTTGGGCCACGCGAAAATGACGCGCTGGCTATCGCGCATGCTGCGTGTATCGACATTCGACGCGGACGCCTTGCCGTTGATGCACGCCGGCATTCGACGCGGACTGTTTCTCGAGCATCTGGCAAGCTGCAGCACCGACGGCGCCGAGTTGCGCGACTCGTTGTTTCAGACCGGCGCATTCTCGTTGCTCGATCGAATCACGGGTACTTCGTTTCCCCGCCTGCTGGCCCGTGCGCAACTGCCGTCGAGCGTTGCGGCTGCGTTGGTCGAGCGCAAGGGGCCTTGTGCACCGTATCTGACGCTCGCTGAAGCAATCGAACGCAACGATCCGATGATGAGTCGCAAGCAACGCGAAGCGCTCGACATATCACTGCTCGATTGCAATGTCGCATTACTGCGTGCGTTATCGGCGGCGCAAACGATGCACTCGCGTGCGGATCGCATCGCAGCCTGACCTGCTGCGGCGCGAACGCGGCAACGTGCGCAGCTATAATTCGTGCGCCATTAGCCCGGTGCAGTCGTTTACCCAGTGCAATCTTGCACCGGCGGATGCGCTTCCTTCCCACGATGACTTCACACGCGACGTTCTTAGCGCTGCCGGGGCCGAGCGCGCTGTCGGCTTTTCGCGCCAGGCAGCTGCTCGCAAGAATCCGTTCGATCGAAGCGACAGCTCAGAGAGTCAGCGCGCAGTTCATTCATTTCGTGCATGCGCGCACCAGATTGGAAGGCGAAGAACGCGCGCGGCTCGACGCATTGCTGTCGTACGGCGAAGCCGCGCAAGTCAATCACGGCGGCAATAACGCTTCGTTTTTGATCGTTCCGCGGCTTGGAACGATTTCACCGTGGGCCAGCAAGGCAACCGATATCGCGCATAACACCGGCCTGGCGACGGTTCAGCGCGTCGAGCGCGGCACCCTGTATCGCATCGACTTCAAGCGCGCACTGCTCGGCGACCGTACGCTCCCGGCCGGCACGACTGATCGTGTTGCTGCAGTCCTGCACGACCGCATGACCGAAAGCGTGATCGATCCCGCGACCGATCCCGCGCTCTTGTTTCGAGACCTTGCCAGCAAGCCGATGCAAACCGTGCCCCTGCTGGAGCATGGTCGCGATCCACTCGTGCGCGCCAATGTCGAGATGGGCCTCGCGCTGTCCGACGACGAGATCGATTACTTGCTGGACGCCTTCACGCGCATGCGACGCAATCCGACCGATGTTGAGCTGATGATGTTCGCGCAGGCCAACTCCGAGCATTGCCGGCACAAGGTTTTCAACGCGACCTGGACGATCGACGGCGAGCGCAGGAACTCGACACTCTTTGACATGATTCGTGCGACGCACCACGCAGCCCCACAAGGCACGGTGGTCGCGTACAGCGACAATGCCGCGGTGCTCGAGGGCCGTGTCGCCTCGCGCTTTTATCCGTACAGTGATCATCCCGCCGGCGCAGTCGGCGTCGATTATGCGCCTCGTGATGAACTGACGCACACGGTATTCAAGGTCGAAACGCACAATCATCCAACGGCGATCTCGCCATTCCCCGGTGCATCGACCGGCGCCGGCGGCGAGATTCGCGATGAAGGCGCTACCGGGCGCGGCGCAAAACCGAAGGCCGGCCTGTGCGGTTTTTCGGTATCGCATCTGCGCATTCCGGATATGCGACATGCGTGGGAGGACGACTTCGGCTTTCCCGCGCGCATTGCCGACGCGCTGTCGATCATGATTGAAGGGCCGATCGGCGCGGCGGCGTTCAACAACGAGTTCGGCCGCCCGAATCTGCTGGGCTACTTTCGCAGCTATGAACAGAACGTGGGTGGCCGGCGTTACGGTTATCACAAGCCGATCATGATCGCCGGCGGCATCGGCAACATTCGCGACGATCAGGTGCG
>CAZKNV010000238.1:0-3785 GCA_964554145.1 uncultured Burkholderiaceae bacterium | reverse complement strand
TCGACGCCCTGCTCGAAATCGGTGAAGGCAACTTCGAGGTTCAGCTCGAACCTGTCCAGCGCGGCCCACTTGGTGATCTGCACAGAGCAGTCATCGAGATGGCCCAGAGATTGCGCAGCGCCCGGCAAGAGCCTGAGAATCAAGCTGCAACTGGGACCGGCCCATTGCAGAGCGTGGAGGAAGCAGAACAGGAATCCGATGAAGGGAGGCGCCGACTCATTGCTCGCGGCAACGCGCTGATCGAGGAAGAGCGGCGACGTATCGCGATGGAGATTCACGATCACTTGAACGCCTCTTTGCTTTTCGTGAAGCTCGAAGCTCAGCGGGTCGCAACACTGGCGTCGACACTACCTCCAAGTAAAGACGCCGAAGAGATCGAAACCGTCGCGCAGCGCATCTCCGTAACGACGGCCGACCTGTACAACGCCGCCCGCAACATCATCAAGCAGCTTCGTCCGGAAGTGATCGACATCCTGGGGTTGAAAGGTGCCCTGCAGGAAATGATTCGACACTATGATCAAGCCGATCTCAACTGCCGCTTCAGCCTCCGGGTCGAACCGGGGTTTCCGAACCTGAATCCGCAGTTGGCGATCGCTGCGTACCGCGTGACCCAGGAAGCAGTTTCCAACGTGGTGAAGCACGCCGGCGCTTCGCACTGCACCGTCACGTTGTGGCGCAATCAGCTGCCAGGCACTGTTTGCGTCGCGATCGAAGATGACGGGGTCGGCTTCAACCCCAAGAAACGCACGGCAACGGGTATCGGCTTGATCGGTATGCGCGAGCGCGCAACGGCGGTGGGCGGTTCAATAAAGATCAGGTCAGCCCCCGGAGCCGGGACCAGGGTTGCAATTGAGCTTCCGACACAGAAACCTTGATGGCTGCCCCCTCCATCGTTATGGCCGCCGTAACAGACGCTCCCGAGCCTGGTCCAGACGGCGATCGTAGGCCGATCTTTCAGGTTCGCTGGTCCCGATTCCCAGCGCCGAATTAGACAGAAGTGCGGCCCGGAATCTGCTGGTTTCCTGGCGGCTGCTCAGGAGACTTTGAAGTTCCTTCCTGAAATTGAGAGCTTCATCGGCGCGGCCGCTTTCCTCCGCCGCAGCGATCATGCCGTTGAGTACATCCGGCATCGTCGAAGGAAGCAAATGCGCCTTTTCCCGGGCGGCCTTGATTCGTGACAATCCGAGATCGCGTTTGCCCCCAACGACCACTTCGACAAGCCCTCGCGCGACCGACAGATCAATCCTTGCGCGAACCGATCCGGCCATGGCAGCGTACTTGGCTTGCGAATCAAGGTTAGCCAGCGCTGCGCTGCCTTGCTTGCTTGCGATCAACAAACGCAGATGCGTAAATTCCAGCGTTGCGCGATTGCCGGCCGAATGCGGATCCACCGGCTCGAGAAGGAACTCACGCGCTGCCGTGATCGCATGTAAACCGTCCTCGTAGTCGCTCAGGAAAAGATGACACTGGGCTATGTTCGTCAGCAAAGTGCCGACCACATCGTCGACCTGGTCGCACCTATCCGCGATTGCGAGACCTGCCCGCAACAATTCCAGAGCCTCGCCGTAGTGACCCTGATTCAGCAGGACGCCCGCGCCGTTCATCACGGCCACCAACTCGCCGCGAGCCAGACCGAGCTCGACCGCCACGTCGCGCGCCGCGACAAACGACTCGATGGCCTCGATGCTGTTGGTTAGTTGCGCCGCTATGACGCCTTGTAACAGCAATCCGTTGAACAGCTGTTGTTTCCGGCCGAGCCCACGCGCCAGCTTGCAAATGCTTGCCGCTGCCTCCATCGCGAAGGGAAGTTCGCGATCCTGGTTAAGAAAAAACCGCCCCACGCCTTGCAAGGCTTCGAACTGGGTCTCTGTGGCAGTCGTCGGCAACAGCGTTTGTAGCTGCGAAGCAATCCTGCTGAGAGCGAAAACATCGGCTTCCTTAGGATTCGCGAGTGCCAAGCGGACGGCAGCTACCGCGGCTTCAGCAACCGCTGTCTGCTCGTGCTGCGTTCTAGCGAAAGGATCGACGTCGGGCACAGGGGTGCCAATAGTAGGGGTAGCGCCGCGCACATTTGCACGCTACCGTTTAGCTTGGAGCCCGTCAACGCTCCAGGCATCCCCCCAAGATCAACAGCCAAGGACGAAATCATGGAAAACGCCACTCTCGAGCAAAGCCTGGAACCCGTCGATTTTATCGATGACTTGTTAGACCTTACCGAAGAACAGCTTGCGAAAGTCGGCGGCGGTCAGGCAGCCATGCTGCTCGAATAATCACGCCGGTTGTTGAATGTAAATTGCAGGGAGAACCCCTGCCGGTAGCAACTTGCAAGCGGGTGCGGCGCCGATAAGATAGCCTGTAGTTTCGGCCAGCCGCCCCCGCTAATGCACGTCCTTATTGTCGACGATCACGCCGGTTCCGCCGCCGCACTTATGACGGTGGTGGAAGAAGTTGTGGGTGCGTCAAAATCGTCAGCCAAGCTGTCGGTCGTCAATTCCTTCCAGGAAGGTATCTTTCTCGCGATGGCGGGCGATTTCGATCATCGCCCGCGTACCATCTTTCTGGACCTCACCCTGCCCGATGCGGCTGATACCGACCCACTCCAGCAGATGCGCGTCGCAGCAAGTATCGGCGCTCATATATTCGTGTGGAGCGGTGCCTCGTATACCGACGAAGTGCTGCGCGCTGCGTGGCAGGCTGGCGCCAGCGGCTGGATTCCGAAAACCTTGTCGGCTGAGAACCTGCGCGAGGCAGTGCGCTGCGCCTTGCAGCTCGGTTTCTACATGCCGGATGATCCGACAGCGCGGTCGGTTACCGCGGTGCCTGACACGACCAACCTGTCGCCCCGTGAATTGAACCTCGCTCGCCTGATAGCGCTTGACCTGAACCTGCAGACGATCGCCGACGCGTTCACGGGCGGATCGCTAAGAGACGCGAGCGCTGAGGTCGCTGAACTCTGCGGCAAATTCGGCGTGCTAACTTTGCCGGAAGCGGCGCTACGCGCCCGCGCCATGGGGATGAAGTGATGTCTGATCTCGCCGAATCATCGGACCGGTATCTGGCGGGGCTCGCCCATGACCTTCGTCAACCAATGCAGGTGTTGAACGTGCGGCTGCCTGCCATCGAAGCTGCGGTCCGAGAGCTGCCCGTTGCGAGCCAGCACAGCAAGGAGGCGATGGCTGCCTTCCGTCAAGTGGCATTACTGCAGGACGCACTTTTGCGGCATCTTGGATACGAGGCGTCGCGCGATATTGCCGTCAACGCCGAATACAGGCAGTTTTTTCTCCTGGCGATACTTGAACCCGCCCTCGCGATCGTGGAAAACGCGCGCACGGTCACCGGAATTCGCATCGAGTTACCGACAGAAGACCTGAGTCTGCACACGAGTCCATCAACACTTCACCGCATTGTCAGCAATCTTGTCTTGAACGCCGTCCAACACTCGCACGGCACCTGCGTTCGAGTTAGAGCGGAAGCCGATTCCGTAAACCTTGTAATTCACATCGAGGATGACGGCCGCGGACTTCCTGGCACGAGAGTACACAGCGCGGATGCGTTCCTGCGGTACTCATCGATCAGAGCAGCCGAGAGTGCGGGCGGCTCCGGCACAGGATTGGCGGCTTCGATGGAGTTGGCGGAATCTCTGGGAGGCCGCCTGGACCTGGAGTCGAGTTCCAAGATGGGCACGACATGGAAACTGACGGTACCGGACGCGATCGCATACGAACACACCGAGCCTCAAGCTGGTTTTTCGGCCGACGAGCTTTCGGGCCAGGTCATTGCAATCC
>CAZKNV010000237.1:0-3804 GCA_964554145.1 uncultured Burkholderiaceae bacterium | reverse complement strand
CTGCCCGGCGCAGCGCTGGGCGCGTTGATCGTCGGCTTGGTGCGGTCGGCGGCGGTGCACTACCTGCCTGAAGTCGAGTTGTTCAGCATCTATCTGGTGATGGCGCTGGTGCTGATCGTCCGTCCCGAGGGTTTATTCAGCGCTCCGGCGGCGCGCAAGATATGAGCGCCGATCGCGCACCGTGGTGGCTGGCACTCGGCCTGGCCACTTTCCTGGTGGGCGGCTGGTGGCTGCCGAACTGGGCGCAGAGCCTTGTCATCCTCGCGCTGGGCAAAGGCCTGGTGGTGCTGGGGTTGCTGCTGCTGATGCGCTGCGGCCTGGTGTCGTTCGGGCAAGGGCTTTACTACTGCCTCGGGGCGTATGCAGCGGTGTCGGTCACCCGGATATTCAGCCTGCCCGAATCGATATTGACTTCCGACGCAGTGGTGATGCCGCTGTTCGGCGGTGTCGTCGCGGGACTGATCGCCTTCATCCTCGGGTTCTTGCTGGCCAATTATCGAGGCATCTTTTTCGCGATGCTGAGCCTGGCGTTTTCGATGATTCTGTACGGGCTGTTGATCAAGATGTCGGTGCTGGGTAGCAGCGACGGTTTCAACATCGGATACAGCAGCGTCGCCGGCATTGCGTTACGGCAGAGCCTGCACATGTACGCGCTGTACGCCGTCGCGTCGGTGATGGTGTTCGCTGCGACGCTCGCACTGCACCGGTTCTTGCGCTCGCACCGCGGACGACTTGGTCCGGCGATTCGCGACAACGAGCTGCGTGTCGAGTACATGGGCGCTTCGGTGAGGCGCATCGTTCATCTTAACTATGTGATCGCCGCCGTGCTCAGCGGTGTGGGCGGCGGCCTGGTCGCGCTGTCGATCGGCCATATCGATCCCGACCTGGCGTACTGGACGACGTCGGGTGAGTTCGTGTTCGTCGCCATCTTGAGCGGCACGACGAATGTCATGGCCCCGTTTGCCGGGTCGCTGCTATTCGAATGGATCAAGAGCGTGGCGTATCAATACACGCCGTACACGTGGCAAATGGTGTTGGGGATTTCGATGCTGCTGGTCATCATGTTCCTGCCGGCGGGTCTGTGGTCGTTGTTCGGTCGCCGCGGCAAGGGAGCGTGACATGACAGCGATCCTCGAAGCTCAAGGACTCAACAAGAGCTTCGGTGCTGTCACTGCGGCAGTCAACATCAACGTCAGCGTCGAGGGCGACACGGTGGTCGGCCTGATCGGCGGCAACGGCGCGGGCAAGACCACATTTATCAACATGGTGACCGGTTATCTGAAGCCGGATAGTGGAACGATTCGGTTCGAAGGCCGCGATATCACGCAGCTCGTTCCGCGCAAGGTCACGCAACTTGGCATTTGCCGGTCGTTTCAGATCCCGCAGCTGTTTGCGAGCCTTACCGTGCGCGAGAACCTGCTGGTTGCGCTGGGGGTCGTCGTCCTGGGCACTGACCAGTGGGCATCCGGCGCGACGCTTGAGTCGGATCGGGTGGACGCAGCAGCAGACGAAGCGCTCGCACGGTTCGGGCTCGCTGATTATCGCGACACGCTGGCCGGCGTGCTGCCCGAAGGCGTGCGCAAGTTGCTCGACATTGCGATGGCGATGGTAGTGAAGCCCAGGATCCTGCTGCTGGATGAACCCACCAGCGGAGTCAGCGCCGACGAAAAGTTCGCCATCATGGATACCGTGATGGCGGGCGTGCGCGCCGAGCGCGTCACCATTTTGTTCGTCGAGCATGACATGGACATCGTGCGGCGTTACACGCAGCGCATCCTCGCGTTCTACGAAGGCCGCATCATTGCCGACGGCACGCCGGAAGCGGTGTTGAACGATGACGAAGTGCGCAGGTATGTGATCGGTACGAGTCATGCGCCGGCCGCTGCCGGACAGAGCCATGCTGCGCATTGACGCGCTCGACGTGTCGATCGGGTCGGTCAGCATTTTGCGCAATGTGGCGCTCAGCGTCCCGTCGGGTCAGTACGCGGGACTGATCGGACGCAACGGCGCGGGCAAGACCACCTTGATGCGCGCCATCATGGGGATTTTGCCGTGTCGTCGGGGAACGATCACTTTCGACGATCAGAACCTGACCGCGCTTCCGGTGCATGCGCGGGCGCGCAGCGGCATCGGGTACATGCCGGAAGATCGGCGCTTGATTCCAGCGCTGACGGTGGAGGAGAACGTGCTGGTCCCCGCCTGGGCAAGCCGGTCAACCGAGCCTGCTGAGATCGCGCAGCGGCTGGCGAAGATTTACCAGATTATTCCGGAGGCCGAAGCGTTCGCGCAACGCAAAGGACTGCAGCTTTCCGGCGGCCAGCAAAAACTCGCTGCACTGGCGCGCGCTTTGATGTGCGGCACGCGGTTGCTGCTGCTCGACGAGCCGTTCGAAGGGGTGGCGCCGGTGCTGCGTCAGCGGCTGGTCGAAGTGATTTCCCAACTTAAACAGGAAGGGCTCACGATCATTTTGTCGGAGTCCGACCTGTCCCATGCGCGCGACATGCTCGATACCGTATTCACCATCGATCGCGGCGAGGTGAAGGCCGACTTTGCAGCGGGCGATGCGCTGCCCTGATCGTTCCGCGCACAAGCGCTGCGGGTAAACTCGCCGTCCCAACGGTCAGCGTCGCCGTCCCATATGGCGACGCGCAAGCGAGTGTGATGTGCAGCAACCCGCCGTTCCCAACCTGTTAACCGCGCAAACCGGTCCGTTACTCACTCTCGAGCAGCGCATTCTCGATGGTTTGCCGGCGATCGAGCGCTGGTTTCGCCTGCAGTGGCAGGACCACACGCCGCCGTTCTACGGCTCGGTCGATCTACGCAATGCGGGCTTCAAGCTGGCGCCGGTGGACATGAATCTGTTCCCGGGCGGCTTCAACAATTTGTCGGAACAGATGCTGCCTGCCGCGGTGCAGGCAGCGCAAAGCGCGATCGACCGGATCTGTCCGGAGGCGCGCAACGTGTTGCTGATTCCCGAGCGCCACACGCGCAATCAGTTTTACCTGACCAACGTGGCGCGGCTGGTGCGCATCCTGCGCCAAACCGGTCTCGAAGTCCGTCTTGGTTCGCTGGCCGATGACATCACGCAGCCGACGCGCGTTGCGATCGATGACGGCGATGAGTTGACGATCGAGCCGCTGGTGCGCGACGGTGCGAGCCTCGGCGTCGCCGGATTTCATCCGTGCGCGATTCTGCTGAACAACGATCTGTCGGCAGGGATACCGCCGATCCTGCGCGGGCTGGACGATCAGATCGTGATGCCGCCGCTGCAGGCCGGATGGGCAGTGCGCCGCAAGTCGAATCATTTCGCCGCGTACGACCGGGTTGCGGACGAGTTCGCGCAACTGATCGACATCGACCCGTGGTTCATCAATCCGTACTTCGGACGTTGCGGCGAGGTCAATTTCCACGAGCGCTCCGGTGAAGAGTGCGTCGCAAGCAATATCGACTTCGTGCTCGAACGGATGCGCGACAAATATCGCGAGCATGAAATCACCGATACGCCGTACGTCGTCGTCAAGGCCGATGCCGGCACCTACGGCATGGGCGTGATGACGGTGCGCGATGCCTCCGAAGTGCGCGGATTGAATCGCAAGCAGCGCAACAAGATGTCGGTCGTGAAGGAAGGCCTGGAGGTCACCGAAGTCATCATCCAGGAAGGCGTGCCGACGCGCGAGAACGTCAATGGTGCGGCTGCCGAGCCGGTCGTTTACATGATCGACCGTTATGTCGTCGGCGGCTTTTATCGCGTACATACCGAGCGCGGGCCCGATCAGAACCTGAACGCGCCTGGCATGCACTTCG
>CAZKNV010000236.1:0-3823 GCA_964554145.1 uncultured Burkholderiaceae bacterium | reverse complement strand
GCACGCCGCGCCGAATGTCGTTGAAGCGCGTGCTGCCGCACAGCAGTTCGCGCACCACCAGCGGCGTCCAGCGCTCGCCGAATACTTCGGCACCGCGCGCGACCGTGCAGAACTGTCCGTAGTCGAGCATGGCTCAAAGCCTAGAGCCGCACTTGCCGGGCGGCAAGTCCAGATTCTTGACTAGACGCCGACATGATCGGCGCCGACGCTTCAGCCTTCACTTCACAGGAGGTTCATATGGACGACCGACCCGCTTTCGATGCAGCCAAATTCAAGACAACGACACGTGCGCAGTGGCAATCAGCCGCCGAGGCATGGCACCGTTGGGGGCCATTCCTTGGCGAATGGCTCGGCGCCGCCACCGATCAAATGTTCGACCTTGCGCGCATCGGCGCGGGCAGCCGCGTGCTCGATGTCGCGGCGGGCGCTGGCGAACAGTCGCTTGCCGCAGCACGCCGCGCCGGCCCAACCGGACACGTGCTGGCCACCGACATCGCGCCCGCGTTGCTCGACCACGCCTTGGCCGACGCGCATGCCGCGGGACTCTTGAACGTTGCGACGCGCGAGATCGACGGCGAAGCTCTCGGCGAGCTGCCTGCTGCCAGCTTCGACGCCGCCATTTCGCGCGTCGGTCTGATCTATTTTCCCGATCAGCAGCGCGCACTGGCCGGTATCCGGCGCGCACTCAAGCCGGGCGGCCGCTTCGCGGCGGTTGTCTACTCGACGCCAGAGAAAAATCAGTTCTTCTCGATCCCCGTCGGCATCATTCGCCGGCGTGCCAAACTGCCGCCACCCCTGCCGGGGCAACCGGGCCCGTTTTCACTCGGCGGCGACGGCGTACTGGCGGCAGCCTACGCGCAAGCCGGCCTGCGCGACATCGAAGTGCGCAAGGTCGATTCTCCGGTGCGATTGCCGAGCGCAGCCGAGTGTGTGCGCTTCGAGCGCGAATCGTTTGGCGCCCTGCATCAGATGATGAGCGCGCTCAGCGACGAAGAGCGCGCCGACACCTGGGACGAGATCGAACGCGAGTTGCGGCAATTTGAAACCGCAGGCGGGTTTGTCGGGCCGTGCGAAATGCTGGTTGGCGCCGGTGCAGCTTAGGTTCTCTGTACGACCCGTAGCGCCCAATGCTGCTAGCTCTTAGCAGGCGGTGTTTCGGGCGCGGGCGGCGGCGCAGTGATGGGTGGTGGTGCCGACTGCAACGAAGGTGACGCAGGCGGGGGTGATGGTGCCGGTGCAGAGGATGGTGGCTGCGCCGGCGTCGGCGGCGCTGCGGGCTTGCTGGGTACGACGATTCCTGGCACCAACGGAATCTCTTCGACCTGAAGCACGCTGGTGACGAAGTGCCGCGTCTCGCCGAAGCAGCTGGTCGGCAATCCGACCTTCTCTTCGTAGTGCAAAGTGACACGCTTGCCCATCACCTTGTTGATGCTCTCGGCCACGGCGTCGTCGCGGACGGTGAACAAGAATTTCTCGGGAATAGCGCCGGGCATCGACACCATCGCCATCTCCCCTTCCCACGTCTTGCACAACCAGCCCTTGCGGCTGAGCTTCTGCACCCAGCCAGCGCGCTCGCCGTCCGAGTAGTTCCAGCTCAGCACCGCGGCGAAGTAAAGGGCAATCAACGCGATCGGTACCACGAGCAGCCAGAACAACATCTTCAGCATCGATGTGCGACGGCGCGGCGCAACCGCTGCGGGAGGAGGTGTCGGACTGCTCATCGGCGCTTCAGATAGTGAACGAATTCTTTATCGACCGTTTGCTGCACCAGCAGTTCGTTGCCCGTCTGCTTCGAAAACGCCTGAAAGTCGCGCATCGAACCGGGATCGGTCGCGACGATTTTCAGCACCTGACCGGTGGTCATGTCGGACAGCGCTTTCTTCGCGCGCAGAATCGGCAGCGGGCAATTCAACCCACGCGTGTCGATTTCCTTGTCGGCAGTGATTGGTTGCAGCATGGGTGATGGCGAATTGGAGCGAGCGCGATTCTACCGATGATGGATGCATCATTTGCGAAGCGCCGCGATCGACGGCGGCAGTGGTCGCCGCGGCCCCTCGATGTTCGCACCATTTTCCGCCGCCCATTGCCTGATCGCAGCGACGCGATTAGCGGTCAGCGGATGCGTGCGCAGAAGTTCCACCGACGCAGCGCCCGACTCGCGCTGCGCACCGGGCAGTTGCGCCATCAAATTAAACAGGTCGATCGCGCCGCCGATGTGCCCGTATTCGGCGCGCAAGGCATGCAGCGCGGCCTGATCGGCTTCGCGCTCCTGATCGCGGTTGAACGAGAGCAATGTCGCCAGACCTGCGGTGCTCAACGCATTGCCCGCCGCGTTGCTCCCAAGATCGGCCGACACGACCGACAGAATAACGCCGACCGCGACGCTTCGCCCGAGCGCAGCCGATGCGTGCCGGTACTTGAGATGCGCGAGCTCGTGCGCCATTACCATTGCAAGCGCGTCCTCGTTCTCGATCCGGCTCAGCAGTCCGCGGAAGAACACCGCCTGGCCACCGAGCGTTGCGTACGCATTGACGGTGCTTTGATCGCGATAGCCGATACGTACGACCATCCCTTCGGGCATGTCTATGCGCGTTGCCAGCCGATCGGCCAACGCCTGCAGCTCGGCCTGCACTGCGCGGCCCGCGTCGGTATCGGGAGAAGTGGCAAAGGCCGGCAACGTTGCAGCCAGCTTCGCTTCGTACTTGTACGGAATGCGCGGCGCGATCCACTGCGCCGCGAACGAAACCGTGAACACCAGAATGACGATGACGCCGAGGCTGCCCGCCAGCAGCCACACCAGTTCCTTCAGCGGATTTTCGTGCGAGGCATTGATTCCCTCGTCGGGAATGCGGTTTTCGAGTTTCACGCGCTGCTTGACGTCAGGCCGCGAGGCGCGGGCGCGGCGCAAACTCTATCGGCGCATCGCGCTCCGGTATCAACGCCGTGCCAAATGCGAAGACTTCCATCGACGCTGCCCAGCCGCTCGAAATCGTCGTCGTTTCGAAGCGCACACAGATCACCAGCTTCGCGCCCTGCTGGCGCGCGCTGTGCTTCAACCGCAGCAGCGCTTCGCGCCGCGCGCGTTCCATTAATGTTTCGTACGATCGAACGCGGCCTCCGAACAGGTTGCGCAATCCGGCCACGAACGTCTTGAAGTAATCGGAGCTGACGACGACGGTGCCGTGCACCAGAAAAGCTCGCTGCGGCGTCACACGGTCCGGCGGAAAGCGCATCGTGAACGCCTGCACGTCCGCGTATTCTCGTTCGCGCTTGCGGATCGATGCGTAGTGGCGCTTCTCGACGATCGTTCCGGCGAAAAAACCGACGATTAATAACGCAACGAACAGGCCAAGCTCGATCAGGTCGAGCATGATTTAGGGCTGATCGAGCTGCACTGCGCTTCCGTACGCGAGGATTTCAGCCGCACCGGCGGCGATCGACGTCGTTGCAAAGCGCACGTTCAAGATCGCGTTGGCACCCATCGATTGCGCTTCGGCGATCATGCGATCGACGGCTTCCTGCCGCGCTTCCTGCATCAGCTCGGTGTAGCCCTTCAGCTCGCCGCCGACAATGTTTTTCAGGCCGGCGAAAATATCCTTGCCGACATGCTTGGCGCGCACGGTGCTGCCTTGCACGATGCCGTAGTGCGCGACGATGCGGCGGCCGGGAACCAGTTCGAGGTTGCTGACAAGCATCGCTATTCCCCGGCAGGATTATCGTCGCCAGGCGTCACTGCCCCAGCGACCACCTTGACAGTGCCAACCACGGCGTCCGCCGCAACGCCGACCGCGGTGGCGCCGACCGACACGGCTGCCGAGCCCAC
>CAZKNV010000235.1:0-3833 GCA_964554145.1 uncultured Burkholderiaceae bacterium | reverse complement strand
CTGTTTATCGTTGCGAAAATGAAATCTTTCGGAGTAGAGGGCCTCGTCCGATCGGACGAGAAGCCGAGATGCGAACGATTCGCATCTCCTGTTTGCGAAGCTATTGAAGATCTGCCGCGTGCCGCTTCAATTGATCCAACGTCACGACTTCAAGCGCTTTTCATGCGTGGCGTTTAGCACCACCAGCGGTGCAGCACCGGCATCGAACGCCTCCTTCCAGCGTGCAACGCAGACGCACCAGCGATCGCCCGGTTGCAATCCGGGGAAGTCAAATTCCGGATGCGGCGTGACGAGGTCGTTGCCGCGCTGGACCGAGAAGTCGAGAAACTCGCGCGTGACCTTCGCGCATACGGTATGCGAACCGACATCCTGCGGGCCGGTGTGGCAGTAGCCGTCGTGATAAAAGCCGGTCGCCGGCGAATCGCAGCAACCGGTCAGTTCGCCGCCGAGAACGTTGCGAGCGGAAGATGGCTTCTGCGGATCGCGCATGCGTCAGCTCTTGCCGTCGCGCGGAGGGCGCGGCTCGCGCGGCGGCAACGATTCGGATGTGCGTTCGAGCCAGGGTACGAGCTCGTCGAGCAGCGTCGTCACCGCGCGGCTGAACGCAGTCACTGCAGACGGGGCGTTCTCCGCAGCGACCGGCGCCGATACCGCAAACTGTTTGCGCTCGATCAATGCTCGCCCCCGGCGCTGGATCAGCTCGGCGGTTACTTCAATGCGTGCAGTGCCGGTGCGCACATCGTGAACGAATTCGTTCACTCCGATGTTCAACAGCAGCCCGCCGCCGACGCCACCGCCCAACTGCGAGACCGATTCGAACATGCTGCGCGCCTGCAGGCGCTCGTTGAGCAGCTGCACGATGCGCGCAGACGGGCGATCGGTCCAGCTTGCGAGCTGATAGAACTGTCGTTGCTGCGGCGCGCGCGTATACGCCATCGAATAGGTGTCGCCGATCGCTTCTGATGGTGTGGTCGAAATCAGCAACCGGCGGTCGATCGGTGTTGCACGAGGCTGCACCTTGGGCGATAGATCCTCCAGCCGATACTGCGCTTGCGGGCTTGCTTCGCCACCGAGCCCGAGATTGATGCAAGCGGCACCGAACGCGGCTGCACTCAGCGCGAGTAGCAAACGCAAACGCCGAAAGGTCATGTTATTCACCCGGCCCACGCTGCGCCTTGCTCGGACCGAGCAAGGCTGCGCGCGGATCACGCAGTTGATCGAGCAGGCGTGTCATTGCCTCGACCGTCGTGCGCAGCTCAATCACCGCAGCGGTTAACTGTTCATCGGTAGATGACGTGGCCTCGGTAAACTGTTCTGCAAGCGCAGCAGTTTGCTTCTGTAGGGAAAACGCCGCGGCCGAGACATCCCTCAGCGTTTGATCAGCCTGCTTGATCGCCGGCGCGATCTGGCTGCCGGTAGTTTCGGCGACCTGCGCAAACCTGGTTCCCGCGCGCCCGACTTCCGTCGCAGCTGCGTTCATTGTGACCAGCGTTTTGTCGAGATCGTTCATGCGCTGATTGAGCCCTACCGTCAGCTCTCGCACGTTGGCGAGTGACGAAGTAATGGCGGCACGATTGTCTGCAGTCAAAAGCAAGTTGATGTTCTCCAGTGTCTCGGCAGCGATATCGCCGATGCGTCCTACTTTGCCGGCGATCGCATCGAAGCTCGATTCGCCTTCCGCTATGACCGGATACGGCTGGTCATCGCGAACATCGGTTAGCGGCGGGCCGGCGGGCTCCAGCGTAATCAGGCCGATGCGCGCGATGCCGGTCACGAAGTTGCGAGTGACGATTGCGACAGTGTTGGTTCGCACCGGCGCGCGCCGGTCGGTGCGGATCGTCACGCGCACGCGATTGATCTTCTCGGCCAGCAGATCGTAGTCTTCGACGCGGCCGATCTTGATGCCGCGCATGTCGACATCGGCGCCAATCTGCAAGCCGTCGAGCGGCTGGCGCTCGAAGTAAATCGTGTAGTAGTTGAAGTCCCCGCGCGCGCCGGCGCGGTTCAACCAGACCACAGCTGCGATCAACGCTGCGACCAGGGCGATCAGCGCGATGCCGACATAGGTGTACTTGGCTTCTGCTTCCATCGTCGGCGAATTCTACGAGACGGGCTCGCGCTGGCTATTGACCATCGTTCGCACCGAGAAGTACGACTGAATCCATTCGTCGTCGACTTTCAGAATGTCGTCGATGCTGCCATCGGCAAGGACCTTGCCGTTGGCCAGCACGATGACCCGGTCGACGACCGTCAGCAGTGTGTCGAGATCGTGAGTCGCGAGAAACACCGTCATGCCGAGATCATCCACCAGCGAACGCACCAGCTTGTCGAACGCGCGTGCGGTGGTCGGGTCAAGGCCGGAAGTCGGCTCGTCGAGGAACAGCACTTCGGGCTCCAGCGCCAGTGCACGCGCGATCGCGGCGCGCTTGCGCATGCCGCCCGAGAGCTCGCTCGGCATTTTTTCCGCGGCGTCTGCCCCGAGGCCGGCTTGTGCCAGCCGCAATTTGATCAGAGGATCGAGCAGGGCAGGTGGCACTCGTGCATGTTCGATCAACGGCACCGCCACATTCTGCGCAACAGTCATCGACGAAAACAGCGCTCCGTCCTGAAACATCATGCCGAAGCGGCGGCGCATCGCATTCAGCTCGTCTTCGGAGTCCCGCCAGACATCGGTGCCGAGCAGGCGGATGCAGCCATCGGTGGGGCGCTGCAGTCCGATAATTTCGCGTAGCAGTACGGATTTGCCGGTACCACTGCCGCCAATCAGCGCAGTGAGCGTTCCACGACGCAGCGTGAAGCTGACACCATCGTGCACCGTCTGCTCGCCAAAGCGCGTCACGATCGATTCGACTTCCAGGATCGTCTCCGAGCGCGGCATCAGACCCCCATCTCCTGAAAGAAGATGGCGAACGCGGCGTCAAGCAGGATCACCGCAACGATGCTTTGCACTACGGTCGATGTGGTCGCCATGCCGACCGAGCGCGTGTCGCGCTCGACCGACATGCCCATGCGGCAGCCGATCACCGCGATCACCAATGCGAACACCGGCGCCTTGACCAATCCGACCAGCGGGTGCGAAATATCGAGCGTGTCTCGCAAACGTGCGATGAACGTGGAGGGCGTGATATCGAGCATCGGCTCGGCAATCAGCATCGCGCCCGCCAGGCTCATCACGTCGCCGACAAACACCAGTAACGGCATCGCGATCATCAGCGCGATCACGCGCGGTAGTACCAGCACATCGATCGGCGACAGCCCCAGCGTGCGGATCGCATCGGTCTCTTCAGTCAATTTCATCGCACCCAACTGCGCGGTGAACGCCGCGCCGGAGCGGCCCGCAACGATCACCGCGACGATGATCGGAGCAAACTCGCGCGTTGCGCCGATGCCGACGCCATCGACGACGAAGATGTTGGCGCCGAACTGTTCGGCCTGCAACCCGAGCAGATAGGCGATCACCACGCCGATCAGCAAGGTGACCAGCGCGACCACCGGAATCGCGTTCAAGCACACCTGCTCGAGCTGCGCCGTCAGCTCGCGCACGCGCACGGTGTGCGGATGAAGGATGCTGTGCCCGACACCGACCACCGCAGCGCCGAGAAAGTTCACGTGGCCGAGCACGCTTTGGCCGACTTCGATCGTGCGCCGGCCGATGCCTTCCAGCATGCGTTCGCGATGGTGCTCGGTCGGCACGTGCGCGGCGTCAAGCCGCGCGCGCACCTGCTCGATGATGCGCAACTCGTTATCCGCAAAGCCGGTCAGCTGCGCCGGTGAGCGACTTTGCGTATCGATGTAGTCGAGCAGCGCCAAGGCACCGGCGGAGTCGATTTCGG
>CAZKNV010000234.1:0-3863 GCA_964554145.1 uncultured Burkholderiaceae bacterium | reverse complement strand
CCCGCTCGCGCCGCGCGTATTCACCCCAGATTGAAAATGCGACCAGGCCGACCGCGAACAAGACCGCAAGCGCGGTGTAGCCCCACATGGGGACCGTCCGCGCCAGCGATACTTCACCCAGCAGCTTTTCGCGCTGCGCGTCGATTGCCTGCTGCCGAAAAAGCTTAGTCGCCATCGCGACCGGGATTATGGCGGGCTAGTCCGTCCGCTGTGAACTCTGTCCTACCCTTGTTGCGTAGTCGCCTCGGACAACCGCATTGCTGCTAGCGCGGAAAGTACATTTTTCTCTTGTCGAGCTCGTAGCTCCATGGCAGCCCGGCGTTCTTCCAACCGTTGAGATTGCGGCGGCCGCTGTCGGACAGCTCGCCTTCGAATCCGTAGACAACGGTGTAAACGCGGGTGTATCCGGAGCTGGCCAGCAAATCCGCACCGCGCGAACTGCGCTCACCGGAACGGCACATCAGCACCACCGGGTCATTCTTCGTCAGTCCCTTTTCCTGCAGTCGGCGCGCGATCTCGGGTACGAAGTCGTTGAATGGTTCGAGCTTGTAGAAGCTGCGACTCTCGTCCCAGTCGGTCATGAAATCCTGAAACTCGACATACGGCACCAATGCATCGACCGGTGTGGCCATGCCGAGAAACTGCGCCTCGGCGCGGGTGCGTACGTCGACGAACAGCACCTTGCCCTTTTGTGCGCGCACGAACTGGTGTGCCTGCTTGGGCGACAGATAAAGCCCCTGCTGCGTGCGCATTTCTTCCGGCACGCGCGACGCATCGAGCTTCTGCGCGGCGGCGCCCACGGAAATGAACGCAGGCAATAGCGCCAACAGCAGATGACTGACCTTCATGCAGCCTCAATAGCGAGCGTAACTGGTAAATCTTAAGTGCCGGCACGGCAGTCAAACGACGTCATCTACATATCGATATGCTGCGGAGGGCGTCGAACTGTTATACAATCTGTCATACAAGCAAGGAGGGCGCGATGTTAGCCGTGCGACTGGACCCGAATCTCGAAGAAAAGCTTGCGCAGCACTGCAAGCGTCAGGGACTTACCAAGACAGCCGTGGTCCGCCGCGCTCTCGAACGGGAAATCGCCGGAGCGGCCCGTCATCCTCTTGAAATCATCGACCAACTAACGCACGGGTTGAGCGGCTCGGGCAATTCGCGGCTATCACACAACACATCGCAACGGATCAAGCGCAAGCTGCGTGCGAAGCATCATCGTTGACACCGGCGCGCTGGTCGCGCTGTTCAATCCCGACGACAGGTATCGTCCCGCGATTACGGCGAGCCTTGCTCGGGAACCGGCCTCGGTGGTGATGCTTACGACTTGGCCGTGCGTTACCGAGGCGACTCATATATTGCCGAGAGTCGATCAACAACTCGCGCTGCTTGAGTTCATTCGCGCCGGTGTGTGTGAGGTGCGACCATTCGCAGCGGATGATCTCCAAAGCTTCATTGAATGGATCGCGAAATATCGCGATCATCCAATGGACTTTGCTGACGCCTCACTCGTCTGGCTGGCCGCAATTGCGGGCGTTACTGCAGTCTTGACCACGGACCGCAGCGACTTCGAGCGCTATCGCCTGCCCGGCGGCAAGCGCTTCGAGATTCTCTGAATTTCTTCCCCGAAATGTCGGCGTCGTCGCGTTTTGTCGCGTACCTGTTGCTGACGGCGTCGATGGCGCTGGTCGGCACATACGTCGCGCTATCCAAGCCGTTAGCCGCCGCGATCCCGGTGTTCGCTCTTGCTTTTCTGCGATTTGCGATTGCCGCAGTTGCGATGCTGCCGTGGACGTTTGCCAGGCCGGGCGAAGCACCGCTGACGCGCACCGAGCAGCAACTTTTCTTTCTGCTTTCGTTCTTCGGCAATTTCCTGTTTTCGATCTGCATGTTGACCGGCATCACGCTGACTACTGCGACGGCGGCCGGTGTCATCCTCGCTACTTTGCCCGCCGTCGTGGCGCTTCTGTCGCACTGGATTTTGCGCGAGCAGCTGACCTCGCGCGTGTGGATCGCGATCGGGCTGGCGGTGATCGGCATAGCACTGCTGCAGTTGGCGAAGAGCCCCGACTCCGCGCCAGCATCGAGTGCGACATTTGCCGCCGGGCTTGGCAACCTGCTGATGTTTGGCGCAGTCATATGCGAAGCGATCTACGTGATCATCGCCAAGCGACTGTCTGCAACACGCGCGCCGTTGCGTGTTTCAGCGCTGACGAATCTTTGGGGATTGGCGCTAGTCGCGCCCTTCGGTCTGTGGCAGCTCGCTTATTTCGACTCAGGCGTGTTGACCGCGGGATTGTGGCTGCTGCTGATTTTTTATTCGCTGGCCGCCAGCTTGTTCGCGGTGTGGATGTGGGTGGCCGGGCTCAAGCACGTTGCGGCCAGTCACGCCGGTGTGTTTACGGTTGCATTGCCGATTGCCGCGACGCTGGTCGGCGTATTCCTGCTCGGCGAGCCGTTCTCATGGCTGCAGGCGGCGGCGCTGGCGTGTGCCAGCGCGGGAATTGTGCTGATCGGCTCGGCGCGGCGCACCGCCGTGCATCCTGCATAGGCGGCCGATGTCGCTGTTGACGATCCTCGACGCCGAGCTCGCATTCGGGTTGCAGCCGCTGCTTGACCGTGCTTCGCTGACGGTGCATGCCGGCGATCGGATCGGATTGATCGGCCGCAACGGCACCGGCAAGAGCTCGCTGCTTAATGTGATCTGCGGGCAGACCACGCTTGACGATGGAGAAATCAAGAAGAACGATGCGCTGTCGATCGCGCTGGTCGAACAAGAGCCGGCGTTGCCGCTCGCGCCGACTCTGCGTGCGAGCCTGGCATTGCGTGGTTCTATCGATACACAAGCGCATACGCACGACCATGCGCACGCTGAGCGTGAACGCTGGCGCATCGAAGCACGATTGATCGAGTACATGCACCGGCTCGGCCTCGATGAAGCGGTCGATCCGGCGCAACTCTCGGGTGGCGAACGCAAGCGCGGCGCGCTCGCGCTGGCGTTTGCTCTTGCGCCGGACTTGATGCTGCTCGACGAGCCGACCAACCATCTGGATATCGACGGCATCACACTGCTCGAAGAACTGCTCGCGAAGCAGACATTGATCGTGATTACGCACGATCGTGCGTTCCTGAACCGAGTCGCCACGCGCATTGTCGAGCTCGATCGCGGACTGTTGCGCTCGTATCCCGGTAATTACAGCGCGTGGGAGGCGCGGCGCGCGGTCGAGCTGGCGGCCGAGCAGACGGCAGCACGCAAATTCGACAAGTTTTGGCAGCAGGAAGAAGCGTGGATTCGGCGCGGAATCGAAGCGAGACGTACCCGCAATGCGGGCAGAGTGGTGCGGCTCGAACGGCTGCGGAATGCGCGAGCTGCGCGGCGCGAGCGGTCGGGCAACGTCAAGCTCAGCCTCGATGCCGGCGAGCGCTCGGGCAAGCTGGTGACTGAGCTCACGGACGTGACAAAGCGTTTTGGCAAGACCTTGATCGTCGATCGCCTGTCGATGCGAATTACCCGCGGCGACCGCATCGGACTGATCGGCCCGAACGGCGCGGGCAAGACGACGCTACTCAAACTGATGCTCGGCACACTGGCACCCGATCAAGGCACAGTGCGCATCGGAACGAATGTGCAGCCGGCCTACTTCGATCAGATGCGCGCTGCGCTGGATCCGGAGGCCACCGTGGCAGAGACGATCAGCCCGGGCTCGGACTGGATCGAGATCGGCGGCGAACGCAAGCATGTGATGACCTACCTCGGCGATTTTCTGTTTCCGCCGCAGCGCGCCGAGGCGCCTGTGAAGATGCTGTCCGGCGGCGAGCGCAATCGTTTGTTGCTCGCACGGTTGTTCGCGCAACCTGCG
>CAZKNV010000233.1:0-3868 GCA_964554145.1 uncultured Burkholderiaceae bacterium | reverse complement strand
CCGGCGGCGGTTTCAAGAAATTCTGTCTCGTGCACACCAAGGCCGCGATCGCATCGCGCCCGATCAGCAAGAGTGAAATGGCCGACTGTCAGAAAGCGGGCGTCACGTTTCTGGAAATGCCGGTGGCATACGACGCGTTGTCGGTCGTGGTCAACCCGAAGAACACATGGCTGAAGGAAATTTCTATCGACGAGTTGAAGAAGATGTGGGAACCGGCGGCGCAGGGCAAGATCACGCGCTGGAACCAGGTGAATCCCGCCTGGCCGGATCGCCCGATGAAGCTCTACGGCGCGGGCGCTGACTCGGGAACGTTCGACTATTTCACTGAGGCAGTGACCGGAAAATCCAAATCAAGCCGCGGCGATTTCACCGCTTCGGAAGACGATAACGTGCTGGTTCAGGGCGTGTCCCGTGATGTCGATGCGCTCGGCTTCTTCGGATATGCCTACTACGCTGAAAACAAGGACAAGCTCAAAGCCCTGCCGATTTCATGGAAGGGTGGCAAGGTAGTCGCTCCGTCCACAGAAACGGTGGTTAACGGTACGTATCAGCCGCTGTCGCGACCGATGTTGATCTATGTAAAGACCGAGTCGGCCAAGCGCCCGGAAGTGCGCGAGTTCATGGAGTTCTTCAATCGCAACGCCAGCAAGTTGATTACGGAAGTCAGGTACGTGCCATTGCCTGCCGCTGCTTATGCCGACAATATGAATACGCTCGGCAAGATGAAGGCGGGCACCAAGTTCGGTGGCGAGAATCTGGTTGGAGTTACGATTGACCAGTTGATGAAAATGGAAGCAAAGTAAGTCAACGTTGCTGGCAGGGCCGGGGTGCCAGCAACCCCGGCCCTTTTTGTTTCCGGGTTTTCCTGCTCAAGACTAATCGAAGGACACCCGCTTTATGTCTGCTAATCCTGCCGCGGCGAGTCCTCACATGGGCTCCGTGGTCGAGCCGTTGTCGCACAAGCGTTCCCGCCTGATCAAGGAAAAGGTGATCGAAGGGCTGCTGCTGGCATCAGGCCTCGTTGCCGTATTTACGACCATCGCGATCGTCACGATTTTGGTCGTCGAGTCAGCCGGATTTTTCCGCACTGTCAGTCTGTCGGAATTCTTAACCGACACTATGTGGACGCCGCTGTTCGCCGATCCGCGCTACGGGATTCTGCCCCTCGTTTCGGGAACTGTGACGGTCGCAGTGATTGCGCTGCTCATTGCCATTCCAATGGGGACGATCATCGCAATCTATCTGTCGGAGTTTGCGCATCACAGGGTGCGCGAGACGGTCAAGCCGTTTCTGGAGATGCTGGAGGCGGTGCCGACGGTGGTCTTCGGCTACTTTGCATTGCTGTTCGTCACACCGCTGCTGCAGGCGACCATCCTTCCGACGCTGCCCGGTTTCAATATGCTGGCGCCCGGGATTGTGATCGGCGTGTTCATCACGCCGTACATCAGCTCAGTGGCCGAGGATGCGATGCGTGCCGTGCCGATGGCGATGCGCGAAGGCGGCTATGCATTGGGGGCAAGCAAGCTGCAGGTGGCGCTGAAGATCGTTACTCCGGCGGCGACTTCAGGCATCGTCGCTGCCTACGTGCTCGCGGTGTCGCGCGCGATCGGTGAAACGATGGTGGTTGCGATCGCTGCCGGGCTCAACCCCAATTTGACCTTCAATCCGATGGAACCCGCTGCGACGATCACCGCCTACATCGTGCAGGTTGCGCTCGGCGACCTGCCGCACGGCTCGATCGGCTACCAGAGTATTTTCGCGGCGGGTTTGACGCTGGTGCTGATGACACTCGGCTTCAATATCTTCGGTCACTGGATGCGCAAGCGTTACCGGGAAGTCTACTGATGCTGGCTGACTCCTCGATGTCGCCGCCTCCGCCGGCAAGGGCGCCGCAAATGCAAAGCATGCAGGCGCTGATTGCTTCGGGCAAGCGGAAACAGGTCATCTTTGCCTCGATCGGATTGATCTGCACGGCGCTCGCGCTGCTAACGCTGATAGCGGCGTTTCTGGACCTGTTGATCGACGGATGGCCTCGGCTGTCGCTCGACTTCCTGACCAATTTTCCCTCGCGCCGCGCCGAACAGGCCGGGATTTTGTCGGCGTGGGTCGGCAGCGCGCTTGTGATGTTGGTCACGATGGTAGCGGCCGTGCCGCTGGGCGTCGGCGCCGCCGTCTATCTCGAGGAGTATGCGAAGAAAAACCTGCTCACCGACATCATCGAGATCAACGTCACCAATCTGGCGGGTGTGCCTTCGATCGTCTATGGCCTGCTCGCCCTCGGCCTGTTCGTCTATCAATTTGATTTCGGCCAAAGCATTTTGTCGGCGGGACTGACACTGGCGCTGCTGATCCTGCCCATCGTGATCGTCGCGACGCGCGAGGCACTGCGCGCTGTGCCCGGCCATATGCGCGAAGCGGCGTATGCGCTGGGCGCGACGCGCTGGCAGATGATTTCGGGCCATCTTCTGCCGTACTCGGCGGGCGGCATCATGACCGGCGTCATCATCGGCATGGCACGCGCAATCGGCGAAACGGCGCCAATCATCACCATCGGCGCGCTGACCTTTATCGCGTTTCTGCCCGAATCACCGATTACCTCGACGCCGCCGTTTATCAATTTCGATTGGTTAATGGCCCCCTTCACCGTGCTGCCGATCCAGATGTTCAATTGGGTTTCGCGTCCTGATACTGCGTTCCAGTTGAATGCAGCTGCCGCCGGCCTCATCCTGCTGTTGATGGCGCTGGTGATGAACGGTTTGGCGATCTACATCCGTTATCAGGTGCGAAAGAAAATAAAATGGTGAGTACCCTTGCGCCCGAAGTCGTTCGCGCCGAGCCGACAGTGGGGCCGCTGCCGCCAGTAAAGACCGAGGCGCGGAACCTCAGCTTTTACTACGGTTCGTTCCAGGCGTTGAAGGATCTGAACATGCCGATCTATCAGCACCGAGTGACGGCGCTGATCGGTCCGTCGGGCTGTGGCAAGTCCACGTTCCTGCGCTGCTTTAACCGCATGCACGATCTGTATCCGAACAATCGCTACGAGGGTGAGATCAGGCTGCTTCCGGATAACGTCAACCTGCTGGCCAAAAGCGTCGACCCGATCGAGGTCCGTATGCGCATCGGCATGGTGTTTCAAAAGCCGAATCCGTTCCCGAAGACGATTTACGAGAACGTTGCCTACGGCCTGCGCGTGCGCGGGCTTTCATCGAAAAACTTGCTTGACGACAAGGTCGAGCAGGCGCTGCGCGCGGCGGCGCTGTGGGACGAAGCGAAGGATCGCCTCGAAGAGCTGGCGTTCAACTTGTCGGGCGGCCAACAGCAGCGGCTGTGCATCGCGCGGGCGCTGGCGACGGATCCCGAGTTATTACTCTTCGATGAGCCCACGTCGGCGCTCGATCCGATCGCAACCGCCTCGATCGAGGAATTAATGACGAGACTGAAGGAGAAGGTGACGATCCTGGTCGTTACTCACAACATGCAACAGGCGGCGCGTGTGTCGGATTACACAGCGTATATGTATCTCGGCGAGTTGATGGAATTCGGCGAAACCGACCAGATCTTCATAAAACCGAAGCGCAAGGAAACCGAGGACTACATCACCGGCCGTTTCGGTTAAGCGAGGACGAAAGATGCAAAGCGGCGAACATCTTGTACGGAAATACGACGAAGAGCTCGAAGCGATGCGCTCGCGCGTGCTTCAGATGGGGGGGCTGGTCGAATCGCAGGTGCGCACCGCGCTCGACGCGTTTGAAACGGCCAATTTGCAGCAGGCGCAGCAGGCGATCGATACCGACAAGCGCGTCAACGAGCTGGAAATCGACGTCGATCAGATGGTCAACCACGTGATCGCACGCCGGCAGCCCACCGC
>CAZKNV010000232.1:0-3886 GCA_964554145.1 uncultured Burkholderiaceae bacterium | reverse complement strand
TTGCGCCATGGCGCGGCCCTGCAACGCGAGCTCAGTCGCGCGCCGCGCCAGGCGGGGATCGCGCGTTTCGCGCGCCAGTTTGATATAGACGCCGAACGCCGAGCCGAGCTCGCCGCGCTGCGCGGCGACTTCTGCAGCCATCAATTGATACAGCAGCGCGCCCGATAGATTGACATCAGGAATCGAGTCGCTGCGCTCGGCGGCCGCATCGGACACCGGCGGGTTGGTCGGCGCGACTTGACTGACAGTCACAGGCGGCGCCGGAACTACGGTGTTCGCATCAACGACTAGCGGTGGCGCCGCGCTGGCGCATCCGATCAGCGAAACTGCGACCGGCAGCAAAAGCAACGAACGAAGCATGATGAACATCTCGGGCGTGTGAATGCGCTCCATGCGGCGGGCGCATCAAAAGCGCGATGCGTGGCACAGTAGCAGAATGATTGTGACGCTATTGGCACGATAAAGTGCCCGAATTGCCTGAAGTCGAAGTGACTCGCCGAGCGTTGGCACCGTATGTCGAACAGCACACGGTCGAGTCAGTCGTCGTGCGCGAACCCCGGTTGCGGTGGCCGGTGCCGGCGCAACTGCCTGCACTGGTGGCAGGTCACACCGTTGAGCGGCTGCGCCGGCGCGGCAAGTACTTATTGTGGGAGTTCCTGCATGGCACGCTGATCTCGCACCTCGGCATGTCGGGCGCGTGGCGTGTGTGGCCGCGGCGGCGCGCGGTACCCGCCCCAGGTCCGCACGATCATCTGGACATGATGTTCAAAGAGTGCTGCGTGCGCCTGACCGATCCGCGCCGCTTCGGCGCACTGCTCTGGTACGACGCGAAACAGGGCGACGTCGGTTCGCATCCGTTGCTGGCCGGGCTCGGCATCGAACCGTTCGATCCGCGCTTTACCGGCGAGTACTTGTATCGCCATACGCGCACACGTGCCGCCTCGATCAAGCAGGTGTTGCTGGCGGGCGATGTGGTCGTCGGCGTTGGAAACATTTACGCGTCCGAAAGTCTGTTTCGCGCCCGCATCAATCCAAAGCGGGCGGCACGCCGACTCGGCCTCGTGCGCTGCGAGGCGCTGGCGGTGGCCGTGCGTGAGGTGCTGACGGAAGCGATCGCGGTCGGCGGCAGTACGCTGCGCGACTTCGTTGGCGCCGATGGGGCCGATGGCTACTTTATGCTCGACGCCCGCGTGTATGACCGCGCCGGCGAGTCATGCCGCGTGTGCGCGACGCCGATTGTTCGAATTTTGCAGGGCCAGCGCGCCACGTACTACTGCCGCAGTTGCCAGAAGCGTTAGCCCAGTGAAGCGGCCGAAATGCGCCCCCGCTCTTCTGCGCCTCGTGCCGCCATGCGTCGTTGCAAATGCTCGCGATACTCCCGGTATCGCTGTGCTTTGCGCCTAGCCTGCCGGCCCGCTGCGCAGCCGCTCGGGTGCGATTTGGCCGCTTCACTGGACTGCGGTCGGTATCGCCCGAACTCACAGGGCAACCGGGTGTTGCTTGTCCGTTTGGGTGACTGTGCGCGAGGGTGAGCGCGTGCTATAGATTCGACTGACGCGCCCCTGTCGTGCGCATATCGGCGCACTAATGCGATGGCCCCATTAGCTTCCAGCTTCGAGCAATACGGAAATTGGCGTGATTCGCTGGCGGCGGCGATCGTGCAGCTGCGCCAATGGCTGGAGCAAACGCAGTCGCTGGAGCCCGATGCGGCGCGGCGCCTCGATGTAGCGCTCGAGCGTTTGGCGCAGGACAAGCTGGTGATCGCCTTTGTCGCCGAGTTTTCGCGCGGCAAGTCGGAGCTTATCAACGCGATCTTTTTCGCCGATTACGGCAAGCGCATTTTGCCGTCGTCGGCCGGCCGCACCACGATGTGTCCGACCGAGCTGCTGTACGACGACACTTTGCCGCCGTGCATTCGCGCGCTGCCGATCGAAACGCGCGGGCGCCACGGTTCGACATCGGACTTCAAGCGGCTCGGCGCCGAGTGGCAGGTGTTTCCACTGGACACAGCATCGGCCGACGGCATGCTCGAGGCATTCAAGATCGTGGCCGAAACGGCGCGCGTGCCGGTGGCCGAAGCGAAGAGCTATGGGCTCTACGATGCGGACGATCCCGATCAGGCGGTCGCGGTCGACAAGAGCGGCCGGATCGAGATTTCGAAGTGGCGCCACGCGGTGATCAACTTTCCGCACCCGTTGCTCAAGCACGGGCTCGTGATCTTGGATACGCCGGGACTGAATGCGATCGGCACCGAGCCCGAGTTGACCTTGTCTTTGGTGCCGAATGCGCACGCGGTGTTGTTCGTGCTGGCGGCTGACACCGGCGTCACGAAGAGCGATCTCGACGTCTGGCGAAAGGTGGTCGGCGATGCCGGACACCGCAACCACGTCGCGGTGCTGAACAAGATCGACGGCTTGTGGGACGTACTGAAAACACCGGGCGAGATCGAACGCGAAGTGCGACGCCAGGTATCGGCGGTGGCCGCGACGCTCGACCTCGATCCGATGCGCGTGTTTCCGGTGTCCGCGCAAAAGGGACTGGTGGCGAAAGTGCAGGGCGATGAGACGCTGCTGCAGGCGAGCCGTCTGCCGCTGCTGGAAGAAGCGTTGATCGAGCTGCTGGTACCGGCAAAGCAGAAAATCGTCCGCGATCAAACGATTACCGGCGTCGAGCGGGTGGCATCGGAAGTGCGCCAGACGCTGATGGCGCGCGAGCGCAACGTCATCGAACAGTTGTACGAACTGCGCTCGCTGCAAGGCAAGAATCAGAGTTCGATCGAGCGCATGACGCGCCGGGCGATATCCGAGCAGCGCGAGTTTGAAGAAGTAGTGCGGCGGATCGTCGCTGCGCGATTGGTGCTGTCGAAGCTGTCGGAACAATTGTTCGCCGGGCTGCGAGTCGCGGCGTTGCGCGAGCAGGTGGTCGCCACGCGTGACCGCATGAAGAAAAGCAAGCTGTCGCCGCAGTTGTCGATCGCGGTGAAGGACTACTTCGCATCGTTGCGCGACATGTTCCGTACCGCGAATGCGAAGGCGCTCGAAATCGAGCAGATGGTGATCGGAGTGCAGCGGCGTTTTGCCGAGGAACTGGGATGGAGTCTGTCGCCGCCGATGTCGTTTTCGCTCGATACCTACATCGCCGACCTCGAGCGCGCCGAGTACTCGTACAAGTCGCAGTTCGGCGCGCTGGCGGTGCTGACGACCGAAAAATGGCGGTTAATGGAGCGGTTTTTCGACACGGTCGTTTCAAAGTCGCGCGAGGTTTTCGCCGCGGCCGAGCGCGACACCGAAGCCTGGGCCAAGTCGCTGCTGCCGCCGATTGAAACGCAAGTGCGCGAGCAGCGTTCCCAGTTAAGGAAGCGCGCCGAATCGGTTTCGAAGATTCGCGATGCCCAGGGATCGCTCGACGCGCGCATTACCGAGCTGGAAGACGCCATGGAAGACGCGCAAAGCAAGCTCGGCGTGTTAAAGCGGCTGACCGATCGAATCCATGACATTGGGCAGCGCGCCCGGGTGGAAGACGTGTTCGACGAGGAACCGCTTGCTGCGTAGGGTAGCTCTGCACGTTTTTCAGAGCTTCCGCATGCCTTCGAACGAAACCGCGCCAGCGTTCTCCGACCGCATCATCGCGTGGCAAAAGGTGCACGGTCGCCATAATCTGCCGTGGCAGCGCACGCGTGACGTCTACTGCATCTGGCTGTCGGAAATCATGCTGCAGCAGACGCAGGTCGCAACGGTCGTCCCCTACTACGAACGATTCGTCGAGCGCTTTGCGGATGTGCACGCGCTGGCCGCAGCGCCGACCGAAGCGGTGATGTCGACCTGGGCCGGACTGGGCTACTACTCGCGTGCGCGCAACCTGCACCGCTGCGCGCAACGAATCGTCG
>CAZKNV010000231.1:0-3917 GCA_964554145.1 uncultured Burkholderiaceae bacterium | reverse complement strand
GATCAATACCGGCGCGATTGTGTGTAGAAATCACGCGTAGTTGTAGTACGCGCGGCGCACTCTCGGCTGCATCGCGAGATCGGCGGCCAGGCGGTCTTCCGGCCGCACGCGCCACTCTTCGGGCAGCGCAACGTCAACGCTGCCTGCGCGGTTGCTGTAGCTGATGACGATGCGGCAACCACTGCCCGCATGCCCATTGGTGACGCGATACGGATTGAGCGTATCGCGCAACCCAAGCACGTCACCCGCACCTTCGACTTCGATGCGCAGTCGCGCTGCCGCACGCGCCCGTGCTTCGGTCAGATCCATCAACTCATCGGCCGACACCGACAAGCGCTGCGCAAACTCGTCGTTGCGCACTCTTCCGATCACGAACAACAATTGGTCTTCCTTTAGCAGCGCACGCTTGCGATCGTACAGCTCGGAAAAAACCATCAGCTCGAGCTGCGCGGTGCCGTCTTCAAGAACGATAACGCCCATGCGCCCGCGCCGCGTGTTCTGACTGCGCGCAGAAACCACGACGCCGGCGATCTTCACCTCATTGCGCCCGCCCGCCTGCCGGATCTCGGATAACGGCGTCGGCGCCAGGCGCCGCGCTTCGTCGAGGAACTCGGTAAACAAATGGCCGGAGAAGTAATACCCGAGCGCCAGCTTCTCGTTCGACAACTTTTCGCGCTCGCTCCAGCGGGCTGCCGGCACATATTCGACATGCCGCGCGCTGGCATCCGAAGCGCCAAACAGGCTTGCCTGCCCCGCTGCTGCAGCGGCGCTGTCGGCAGCGTCGATCGCTCTGCCAACGCTTGCCAGCAGAACCGCACGATCGGCATGCAGGCAATCGAACGCACCGGCACGTACGAGCGCCTCGACTACGCGACGACTGACGAACTGTTTGTCGACGCGCGCCGTCAGATCGAACAGATCGGCGAACGGTCCGCCCGCCAGGCGCGCCGCAATAATTGCTTCGATCGCGCCACGCCCGGTGCCCTTGATGCCACCGAGTCCGTAGCGAATCGTCTTTGCGTCGACCGGTTCGAAGCGATAGTCACTCGCGTTGACGTCGGGCGGCAGCACCGTCAAGCCGATCGCCTTGCTGTCGTCGATCAGATCCTTGACCTTGTCGGTGTCATCCATCAGCGTGGACAGGTTGGCCGCCATGAATGCCGCCGGGTAATGCACTTTGAAGTACGCGGTCTGGTACGCGACGACGGCATACGCGGCGCTATGACTTTTGTTGAACCCGTAGCCGGCGAACTTTTCGATGTGATTGAACAGCTCGGTTGCTGTCCTCGCGTCAACGCCTTTTTTTGCCGCGCCGTCGACGAAGATCGATCGATGCGTCGCCATCTCTTCCGGCTTCTTCTTGCTCATCACGCGCCGTAGGACATCGGCGCCGCCGAGCGAATATCCGCCCGTCACTTGCGCGATGCGCATCACCTGCTCCTGATACACCATCACGCCATAGGTCTCGGACAGGATCGGCTCGATCGACGGATGCAGGTACTCGACTTTCTGCCGTCCCTGCTTGCGATCGACGTACTCGGGGATCAGGTCCATCGGACCGGGACGATACAAGGCGTTAAGTGCGATCAGATCCTCGAGCCGATCGGGCTTCGCACGTTTCAGCAGCTCGCGCATGCCGCGTGATTCAAACTGGAATATCGCGGTGGTCGCACCGCGCCTGAAAATTTCGTAAGTCGCCGCGTCGTCGAGCGGCAACATATCGAGCTCGAGCGCGAACGAAGGATCAAGCTGCCGCACGTACTTCAACGTCAGATCGAGGATCGTCAACGTCGTCAGCCCGAGGAAGTCGAACTTCACCAGTCCGATCGCCTCGACATCGTCCTTGTCGTATTGGCTGATCACACCCTCGGTACCCTGCGCGCAATACAGCGGCGTGAATTCGGTCAGCTTGCCGGGCGCGATCAACACACCGCCGGCATGCATGCCGACATTGCGCGTCAATCCTTCCAACGGCTTTGCCAGCGCGATGAGTTCCTGATGTTCTTCGTCGGCCGCCACGGCATCGGCGAAGGCGGGCTCCTGCGCCAGCGCGCGCTCGAGCGTCCACGGATCCGTCGGATTGTGCGGGATCAGCTTCGACAGTTGATCGCACTTCGTGTAGGGCAGATCGAGCACGCGGCCGGCATCGCGCACCACGGCCTTCGCGCCCAATGTGCCGAAGGTGGCGATCTGCGATACCGCATCGTGACCGTACTTGCGCTTGACGTAGTCGATCACGCGATCGCGATTGTCCTGGCAAAAATCGATATCGAAATCCGGCATCGAAACCCGCTCCGGATTTAAAAACCGCTCGAACAGCAGTCCGTACTGCAGCGGGTCGAGATCGGTGATGCGCAGCGAATACGCAACCAGCGATCCGGCACCCGAGCCGCGCCCCGGGCCGACCGGAATGCCGTTGCTCTTGGCCCAGTTGATGAAGTCGGCCACGATCAAAAAGTAGCCCGAGTAACCCATCTTCGCGATCGTCGACAGTTCGAGATCGAGCCGCACTGCATACTCCGGCCGCCGTTCGTTGCGTACACGCTCGTCGGCATAGAGTTTCGTCAGACGCTGTTCGAGCCCGTGCGACGCCAACGCATGGCAGTGATCATCGAGCGTTACGCCGTCGGGCGTCGGAAACTTCGGTAAGCGTGCCGTGCCGAGTTCAAGCGTCAGATTGCAGCGCTTGGCGATCTGCATCGAATTTGCCAGCGCCACCGGCACGTCAGCAAACAGCTCGGCCATTTCCGCTCGCGACTTGAAGTATTGCTCGGGGGTGTAGCGCTTGGGCCGCCGCGTATCGTTCAGTGTGTAGCCCTCGGCGATGCACACGCGTGCCTCATGCGCGCGAAAATCTCCGCGCTCGAGAAACTGAATCGGATGCGTCGCCACGACCGGCAGCTTGAGTCGCGTTGCCAGTGACAACGCAGCCCTCGTCTGCGCTGCATCGCGCGCGTCGCCGGTACGCTGTAGCTCGAGGTAAAACCGCTCGCAAAACGCCGCGGCCAGACGCTGCGCAGCCATCGTCGCCGTTTCAGCCTTGCCGGCAAGCAGGCATGCACCGACGGCGCCATGGCGTGCGCCTGAAAGCGCAATCAACCCTCGCGCGCGCCGCCCCTGGTCCTCTTCGAACCATTCGATTCGCACTTCTGCGCGATTGCGGTGTGGATTTTCGAGATATGCGCGCGTAATCAACTCGCACAAATTCAGGTAACCGGAACGGTCCTGCACCAGCACCGCCATCCGGCCCGGGTTATCCCGGTCGTGGTCGTTCGTGATCCACAGATCGCAGCCGAGGATCGGCTTGATGCCGCGCTTGCGCGCCGCTGCGTAAAAGCGCACCGCACCGAACAGATTCGCGCTATCAGTGAGCGCCAGCGCTCCCTGCCCGTCTGCGGCTGCCTTGGCGATCGCATCATCGATACGAACAATGCCGTCGACGACCGAGAACTCCGAATGCAGGCGAAGATGGACAAACTGCGTGCTGCTCATCGATGCGATTTTGCCACTGCGCCCCTCACCCTACTGTGGATAACCGACGGCGATGTCCAAGAGCGAAGCGATTGGAAACAGCGCCGTCGCCCCGGCAGGCCTTAAGCCGGGGCCCAGTTTGGCCGCAAAACCTCCGGAACGCCCTGATTTGCCGGTTGCCCAAGCCTTTTGTCAGCCGCCGCGAACGGCTATCGTTATCACAATTGAAAAGATCCGCCCCAAAAGGGAGACTACAAATGCTCCGATTGATCCTCGCCGGCTGCCTGGCGACCGCACCCTTGCTGGCTGCAGGGCAAACGATTTACAAGGTGCAGATGCCGGACGGCAGTGTTTTATATACCGACAGCGTGCCGGCCGGCGGCAAGGTGCTCGAAGAGCGTGAAGCGAAAACCACGCCGCGCGTCACTACGCTGCCGACTTCGCCG
>CAZKNV010000230.1:0-3920 GCA_964554145.1 uncultured Burkholderiaceae bacterium | reverse complement strand
GCTGTGCGGCCGAGCACTCCCGATGCTTTCGCAGCATGCGTGGCGATTGCGTCCATCAGCGGCGGCGATAGACAATCGTAAGGCTCCAGGCCCAGCTCCTTTAGCCGCGACCTGACCGCGCCCATACTGGCGGGGTCGAATCCTGACTCGATGATCGAGGAAACAAACGCCGCGAATTCCGGTGAAGCCCACCCGCGGTCGCTCGATAGTTCTGTGTGAATGAAGTCCACGCCGAACAGTGGATGATTCTTGTTTTCGATACGCCCGTACATGTGGACGCCACAATCCTTGCAAGCGTGCCGCTTGATGGTCGCACTCTCATCCACCACCTTCAGCTTGTCCTGGTTGGCAGTGACACTTAGCTTGTCGCGCGGCACGACAGCGACTTGAGAAAACAGCGCTCCGCTCGGTTTCCAACACTTCGTGCAACCGCAAACGTGGTTGTGCGCGCACTGGCCGCTAATCGATACAGTCACTGTTTTTTCGGTGCAACGGCATTGCAAGGTACCGCCGGCGAAATTTGTTGCGGCGGGTTTAAGGCCCTGATCGACTTCTGGATGAATGGAGAGCGCTTTAGCCATGATTAATCCTCCTGTTGTCAGTCCATTCGCGGATTATCCGCGTGTCGACTACCGCGCGATAGGTAGCGTCAAATTCCGCGTGGCGGCGAGATCATGAACAACTGATGCCCTAGATCTGCATGGCGTTCCACAGAACCGCAGCGACAATGCTCCAGGCTCCGCTTGCTTGGTCGATTCGCTCGCCGACCAGCTCCGGGACGGTCGACTCCGAGACCAGGCCGGTGTCGTCAAAACGAAAGCGAGCGATCGGCGTGTCTTCCGTAGCCCCAGAGGAGTTCATCCGTCGGCACTCAACTTCCGCATGCGGCGGAAGACTATCGCCGCGGATCAGCAGAACGAACTCGACTCGCGCGTCGATATGCACCGCGACGAACCGGTCAGCGTTGGGATCGTGGGCGACACGCAACCCGCGCAGTTGCGGTCGTCCACCAGCAGCTTGTTCGGCAAGCGCCGCGAACGACCGAAACAAGCCGTGCATTACTTTCGGAATGCCGATGCGATCGCCTACGACCTTCTTCTTGGCAGCCTTCTTCATTCTTGCCGAGTCGGTCCCGGAAGACCTCAAGCCTCCTGCGATACTGGCAGAAACTTTGCCATCAAGACACTGTCCTGACTTCTAGTTTAAGTCTACTGACAGGCTAATGAAGCGCCCTTCGAAATCTCAGCCCGGTTCAGCGTCGCGCCGAAAGTTGCTGCTCTCATTAGCAACGCAGGCCGCGTGGCCATTTCTCTGCCCGTTCAACGCGTCGGCTCAAACCGGCTCGATACTCACGCGACCGATCCCATCCAGCGGGGAAGCGCTGCCCGTCATCGGGCTCGGCACCTGGATCACTTTCAACGTGGGCAACGATCGCGTCGCGCGCGATAACTGCTCCGAAGTCATGCGCAACTTCTTCGCGGCCGGCGGCCGCGTCATTGACTCGTCGCCGATGTATGGATCGTCACAGGAAATGATTGGCTATGGCTTGAGCAAGCTTGGCCAGAAGACGCCGGTCTTTTCTGCCGACAAGGTGTGGATTTCATCCGGAGCGCGGGGTCCGGGTCAGATCGAAACATCGCGTCAACACTGGAGCGTGCCGCGCTTCGATCTTTTGCAAGTTCATAACCTGCTCGCATGGCAGGAGCACCTGCCGATGCTGCTCGCGATGAAGGCGGCCGGCCGCCTGCGCTACGTCGGCATCACGACTTCCGAGGGGCGGCGCCACCGCGAGTTCGAACAGATCATGGCAAGCCAGCCACTGGACTTCGTGCAGGTCACGTACAACGTGCTCGATCGCGAAGTCGAACAGCGCATTCTGCCGCTGGCGCGCGAGCGACGAATAGCGGTCATCGTCAATCGACCGTTTCGCCAGGGTGATCTGATTCGTTCGATCGAACGCCATGCACTGCCGGCCTGGGCCGCGGAGATCGACTGCGCCAACTGGGCGCAGTTCCTGTTGAAGTTCGTCGTCTCGCATCCAGCCGTCACTTGCGTCATCCCGGCAACGTCGAATGTTGCGCACGTGCGCGAAAACATGGGCGCTGCGTACGGCCGCTTGCCGGACGAGTCGATGCGGCGACGCATGATCGCGCATGTTGCGAAGCTCTAACATCGGAAACTCTGATGTCCGAGTGGTGGACCTACCGACTCTCCGACTTCCTGCTGTTTGCACCGCGCGCCTACTACCGGCTGTTCGAGCTTTGCAACGCGGACATCTGGCCGCTGCACATCGTGATGCTGGCAGCCGGCGTGACGATCCTCGTGCTGATGCGCAGCCGCCCAGCATGGTGCGGCCGCCTGATTGCGGCGATGCTCGCAGCGTGCTGGCTTTGGGTCGCGTGGGCTTTCCATTGGCAGCGTTACGCGGCGATCAATTGGGCGGCAACTTACTTCGCGGCCGGATTTGCGATCGAGGCGCTGGTATTGATCTGGATCGGAATAGTGCGCAATCGGCTGATGTTCGATGCGAGTGAGAATGTAAGAGCGCGCATCGGCGGTGCGATTTTCGTCTTCGCACTTCTAGTGCAACCACTCATCGGCTTGCTCTTAGGGCGCGAGTGGTTGCAGCTCGAAGTCTTCGGCGTGGCGCCCGACCCGACAGCGGTCGCCACGCTCGGACTGTTACTCGCGGCCAATCGGATCAACTGGATTGCGCTGCCGATACCGCTGCTCTGGTGCCTGCTCAGTGGCGCAACGCTGTGGGCAATGGATGCCGGCGACGCGTTCATTCTGCCGTTAGTCGCGATCCTGGTCCTGCTCCTTACATTTAGGCTGCGGTCCGCGTAAGCACCTGAGACAAGCGCGTCAGCGCGCACTAGAGCCCGCTGACGAAGGCGCAAACCGCAGCCGACCACTCAACGTCTGGCGCTCGCGGTGGTCGGGTCGATCACCGCCGATACTGGCGTGATCTTGTTGGCCGGGAAACCGGACCGCTCGGCGTGGCTCCTGATCAGCGCCTCGCTCGGCGCGTTATAGACGCAGTAAATCTTGTCGCCGGCCACGTAGCTGTGCACCCACTGGATATCTGGGCCGAGCGTGCGCAACACGCCGTTCGACTTCTGCGCGGCATCTCGCAACTGCTCAGGCGTCATCGCCCCTGCACCCTTGATCTCGCGTTCGATGACGAACTGCTGCAATGGCGGCGGCGTTTGCGCAATCGCGCCGGCGCCGGCCAGCAACAACGCGACGATGGGAATGTGACGTGCTTTCATGGCTGTTTCCTTTTCGATCAGGGTTGGTAGAAGTACGGGTCGAGCACTGAGACCTCGGTGATGCGATCCACCGGTAGTCCGTTGCGCTCGGCGACCTTGCGGATCGCCTCCGGCGCCGGCGCGTCGTAGATGCAGAAAGTCTTTCGGCGGTCCGGGCTGACGTACGAGTGCACCCAGGTCACGCCGTGCTCAGCGTTGTTCGCGACCACCGACTGCGTGAGCTTGCGGCCTTCTCCGTTGATCGGGATCGACAGGCCGTCGGGGAAGTTGCGTTCGACCAGATAGCGCGCCATGGTGGCCTCCTTCGGATGTGTTGAACGACGATTCGAAGGTTAGGTCGCGGGCGCGGTGCGCCGCATCGGCAGCGGTTGCCTATCTTGGCGGCTCGGGCTGCCTATCTTGTGCCAGCAAGCCTTGCTCACGCGCGACGCGAGTGGCGGCCTCGCGCGATGCGACCTGCAGCTTGGCGAGGATCGCGGCGACGTGATGATCGACGGTGCGCATCGACAGATGGCGCCGCCCACCGATCTGCGCGTTGGTCAGTCCCTGCTCGAGCAGGCCGAGGATGTCGACTTCGCGCGCCGTCAGGCCGAAGCGGTTCGCGCGCGTGCTCGCGCGCGGCCCGCGCGGAACGCTGCGCTGGCCATC
>CAZKNV010000229.1:0-3941 GCA_964554145.1 uncultured Burkholderiaceae bacterium | reverse complement strand
TGCATCGCGCGCTGTGAACGCGCTGGTCCCGGATCGAAACCGGGCGATCGCCCCAATGTTCAACATCATCCCCACCTGACGGGAATCAGGCATACCTCGCTGTCTCAGAAACAGCGGTTTCTCCGTTCGAATCGGAGGGTGGGGACCAAACTTCTTGGGGATCGCGCAAGAGCGCAGCATTGCCTTGCAAGCAGCGCGAGCCGGGAGCGTTACCCGGGTTCTCCACCAACATTGCAGGCGTGAGGGCTGGCGTCCTCAGCGGTTTCATAAGCCGCACTCGCTCGGTTCGATCCCGAGGCCTGCAACCGACGGCGATGTCTAAGAGCGCAGCGATTGGAAACAGCGCCGTCACCCCGGCAGGCATTAAGCCGGGGCCCATACGTCAACAAACACGGTAGGTTGGCCGAGTGGCAAGGCACTCCCCTGCTAAGGGAGCGAGTTGTCGACCAGCGATGACACGCGCGTTCGATCCGCGCACCTACCTCCAACGATGGAAGCGCAAACCGATTGGCGACGGTGCCCGTCTTGAAAACGGTGTGAGCTGCTACCACGCAGCCTTGGGCGTTCGACTCGACCCCGCTTCCGCCACTTCGAACCGCTTGACTTCTGGTGAGGTCCCCAGACTTTCAATCTGGTCAGACGGGTCCGATTCCCGTGCGGTTTACCAATATCGCGGCGTCGCCAAGTGGCCCAAGGCACCTGGCTCTGAACCAGGCATTCGTAGGTTCGACTCCTACCGCCGCTGCCAGATTTCATTCTTTCGCACATTGCATCCAAAGCTGACCAGGTGGCAGCGCCGGTTTGAAGCACCGGAGGGTGTGGCTCGATACCACAGGGATGCACCAACATCACGGCGCATTGACGTAGACGGATGCGTACCCGGCTGTCGACCGGAGGAGAGCGGATCAATGCCGCTATGCGCCGCCACTAGAATCTTTCATGGAGAACGTCATGGATCTCAACGCATTGAACAACGTCCGCGCCTGGACGAAAGGCGTGGAGGTCGAGCACGACGCTGTCGCGCAGGTCAAGAACATTGCATCGCTGCCGATCGTCGCGGGCCATGTGGCGATCATGCCGGACGTGCACCTCGGCAAGGGCGCGACGGTGGGCTCGGTGATTCCGACGCGCGGCGCGATCATTCCGGCGGCTGTGGGCGTCGATATCGGCTGCGGCATGTGCGCGGTGCGCACGGTGTTGACGGCAAACGATCTGCCGGATTCGCTCGGCAAGATTCGCTCGGCGATCGAAGCGCGTGTGCCGGTGGGATTTTCCGCGCATGAGAAGCCGGTGAGCACGCATCGCGAAGGACTGTTCGGCATCGCGTTGAAGCGCAAGGGCGACGAGTTGTACGACCGCTACGAGCGCCTGCGCATCATGGACCGTGTCGGCAAGTTCGATCACAAGCGCGTCTGGAACCAGGTCGGGACGCTCGGAGGTGGCAACCACTTCGTCGAGCTCTGCCTCGACGAATCGGACGCGGTTTGGATCATGCTGCACTCGGGCTCGCGTAACGTCGGCAAGACGATCGGCGAAACCGCGATCAGCATGGCACGTGAGATGGCAGTCAAGCACCACCGCCATCTGCCGGACCGTGATCTGGCGTGGCTCGACGAAGGCTCGCCGGAGTTCGACGAGTACGTCGAAGGTTTGCGTTGGGCGCAGGAGTACGCGGCGCATAACCGCAACCTGATGCTGCACTCGGTGTTGAAGTCGTTGCGTGAAGAATTCGGGCGCGAGATCGGCACCAGCGACATGCGGTGAACTGCCACCACAACTACAGTTCGCTCGAAGAACACTTCGGCGAGCAGGTGTGGATCACGCGCAAGGGTGCGGTGTCGGCGCGAGCCGGTGAACTCGGCATCATCCCGGGCAGCATGGGCGCGCGGTCGTTCATCGTGCGCGGCAAGGGCAACGCCGACGCGTATCACTCGTGCTCGCACGGAGCAGGGCGTCGTCTGTCACGCAACGCGGCCAAGCGCCAGTTCACGCTAGAAGATCTGCGCAAGCAGACCGAAGGCGTGGAATGCCGCAAGGACGCCGGCGTCCTCGACGAAATCCCGGGTGCTTACAAGGACATCGATGCAGTGATGGCCGCGCAGGCCGATCTGGTCGAAGTAGTGCACACACTGAAGCAGATCATGTGCATCAAGGGCTGAGCATCCTCGGCCCCGTGAATATTCAGTAACGCCAAGGCAGAACGGTCGGCGGCGCGCGCCGACCGTTCGCCCTAACGTGCAGCCCGTGAATGCTCGCTACCGAGCCACCCTGTTTCAAACGTAAGAATCGGGCAGGGCGTCGGAAATGAACGCGTTGCGAGCGTTCTTCACAATGGCATTACTGAACACGAAGAGGCCTTGCCATGAGACATGCACAAGACGACGACCCAAAACGCGCCACGCGATTGCTGGACCTTCACTTCAATTACATACCGGCTGCGGCGACCGACATCGCGGCGACCTGGAGGCGCTTCGGATTTGATCCGCACGCGAATAAGCAACGGCGCGAGCAGCTTAGGAACAGCATTACCGGCCCGGCAACGGCTTTGATCGCATCGTAAGTATTTCGATCCGCTCTCGCGGATCCACCTAATTCTCTCGGCAAGCTGCCGTCAGCGGGCCAGCCTCGTGAGTGCTGCCTGGTGCGCGCGCCCGTCCCGTACGTCGGACCCGCGCATACCGCGGCAAGGCGCTGAGTGAATGCATCGTGATTTAGCGCAGTGGAAGCGCGCGCGTGATGACACGCGAGGCGAAGGTTCGATTCCTTCATTCACGCCACTCCCTAGCTCAGTGGGTAGAGCAACGGACTAATCATCCGTCTGTCGCGGGTTCGACTCCCGCGGGATGCCCTGAGAAGGGCTTGCTTCACAACCGGGAAGGCCTCGGCAGTTGAATGTGAATCGCGCTTCGGTGCGATGAGCGTTCGACCGCACCGCCCGCTCGGCCTGCGCTGCGGTAGCGCATCAAGTCGAACCGTCCCCGCCGTTTGAACAGTGCTGCACCGAGCTCGCTCGGCGCTCTGACTCGGCGCGGCCGGTCTCCTCTTGATGCAACACCGCAGCCCGCCGCTCGGCCGGGAGGTCGCTCCCACTTTCATCAATCGTTCTTTAGGAGAAAAACCATGTTCCGCAAGTTCCTGATCAAGAAGGACGAACGCGGACTGCTGTTTCGCAAGGGTGACTTCGTCACTGTGCTGCACGCGGGAGAGCACCGTTACTTCGATCCGTTTATGCGTCTGACTGTTGAAAAGTATCCGCTCGCGAAGACCGCGTTCGACCATCGACTGGCTGACTACCTGCGCCACGCAGAGCCGGCGCTGATTGACAGCGAGTTCCATGTCGTCGAGATCGGTCCGACCGAAGTCGGGCTGCGCTACGAAAACAGCTTGCTCGTCGAAGTCATTGCGCCGAACACGCACCGCCTGTACTGGAAGGGCTACATCGACGTGCGCGTAGCACGCATTGACATCGCCGAGAACTTCACGCTGCCGCACAGCCTGACGCTACAGCTCGGAACCGCAACCGGCCGCGCGAAGGTCATCGGCGCCGAGCACGTGCTCGCGGTGCAAGTGCCGCAGCATCACGTCGGCCTGCTGTTCGTTGACGGCAAGGTGCATCAGATGCTGCAGCCGGGTCTGCACGCGTTCTGGAAGTTCAACCGCGATCTGCGCGTTGAGCTGGTTGACCTGCGCATGCTGCCGCTCGAAGTCGCTGGTCAGGAAATCCTGACCAAGGACAAGGTGGCGCTGCGCATCAACCTGAACGCCGGCGTGCGCTTCGTCGACGTGCTGGCCGCGTTCGCACAGCAGGCCAAGCCGCTCGACTACCTGTATCGCGAGCTAGGGCCTGTTCACGCTAACAACGCGAGTGCGAAAGGCCGAGTGCGGGTGCAGTGCTAGGCGTCGCGAGCGCCGTTGGCTGATGCCAATAAGCGAGCGACAAC
>CAZKNV010000228.1:0-3975 GCA_964554145.1 uncultured Burkholderiaceae bacterium | reverse complement strand
CCGAGTTGGCCGGGTTGGCGGGACGCCGGATAATCGCCGCTGAATCGAGTGCAACAGACAGGGACAGCGATGACTATCGAACAGATGATTGGCGCCATCGGCGACCCGATGGTGCGCGAGCTGGCGCAGCGCGGTCGGACCCGCGCGTTTCCGAAGAATGTTGTCATCATCAACGACGGCGATCGCGGCGATTCGCTGTTCGTCATCCTGGCGGGCAAGGTCAAGGTCTACGTGTCCGATGACGACGGCCGCGAGATGGTTCTCGATACGTACGGCCCGGGCGACTATGTCGGTGAGATGTCGCTCGATGGCCGGCCGCGATCTGCGTCAGTGATGACGCTGGAACCCACAACTTGCGCGGTGGTCACGCGCGATGAACTGCGCGCCGCGATCGCGCAGAACCCGGACGTCGCAATGACCTTGATCGGCACCCTGATCGACCGCGCACGCATCGCGACCGACAATGTAAAAAACCTCGCGTTAATGGACGTCTACGGCCGTGTGGCGCGTCTGCTGCTCTCGCTCGCAAAGGAAGAAGAAGGCAAGCTGGTCGTGCCCGAAAAAATGACGCAGCAGGATATTGCCGACCGGGTCGGCGCCTCGCGCGACATGATCAGCCGCATTTTCAAAGACCTCACGATCGGCGGCTACGTGACGATCGAGAACCGGCAGATCACGATCAACCGCAAGCCGCCATCGCGCTGGTAAAACACGCTGGTGAATATTCGGCAGTGCCGGCATGTAACTGTCGACTGCGCGGCCGATGCATTGGCTCTAACGTGCCCTCATTCCTGCAACTGCGGGGGCAACCAGGAGCCGATATGTTCAACACGAAGATTCGTCGCTTACCAGGGGCGGCACGATGATCCCGGCCGGTCTGATGCGCAACAACGACGAAATCATCGTCGTTCCACACGACGCCGCATGGCCAGCTCGATTCCGCATCGAGTCGCAATTGCTGTACGTGGCGCTGAGCAACCTGAAACCGGCTATCGAGCACATCGGCAGCACCGCAGTGCCAGGTCTCGCCGCCAAGCCGATCATCGATATGCTGGTCGGCGTGCAATCGCTCGCTGCGCTCGAATCGCAGGCGCAGCGCCTGGCGCTCTATGGCTATCAATACATTCCGGAATACGAGCGCGCCTTGCCCGACCGCCGCTTTTTCAAACGGATGGTGAACGGGGTACGCACGCACCACGTACACGCAGTCGAGCAAAACGGCTTGTACTGGAAGCGCTATCTGAAGTTTCGTAACAGCCTGCGCGCGGACGCCTGGCTGGCTTCGCGCTATGCAGAGTTGAAACGGCGGCTTGCCACGCGCCACTGCTTCGACCGCGATGCTTACACCAATGGCAAGACTGGATTTATCGAGGCCGTGCTTGCAATGCCACCGCGCGATAAAGTCAGCTCGACAATGCGGCCGCAGTTTGCGTTTACTCCGCCGTCGCGGCCCGCTCGGATGGCGCTTTAGTTTGAGCAAAAGCGCGGGCCGAAGCGCTCGCTTCAAACGTCGCCTGGTAGCGTTCGCGCAGCACGTTTTTCTGTACCTTGCCCATCGAGTTGCGCGGCAGGTCGTCAACGATGAACACGCGCTTCGGGATTTTGTAATTTGCGATTCGGCGCTTTAGTGCGTCGACGATCGTGGTCGAGCTCAGCGCTGCGCCCTTCGCGCCAACAACGACGGCCACCACCGCTTCGCCCAAATCCGCATGCGGAACACCGATGACCGCCGATTCGACGACATCGGTCATCTCGTCGATATAGCTCTCGATCTCCTTCGGATACACGTTGTAGCCGCCCGAGATGATCAGGTCCTTCGAGCGACCGACCAAAGTCAGGTAACGGTTGGGCACATCGGTGCCACCGAAGTGGCCGACATCGCCGGTCTGGAACCATCCATCTGCCGTGAACTCGTCCCTGCTTTTATCCGGCATGCGCCAGTAACCGGAGAAAACATTGGAGCCGCTGACCTGAACTGCACCGATGGCGCCGGTTGCACACTCGCTGCCATCGTCGCCAACCACGCGCACGCCAACCCCCGGCAACGGCACGCCGACCGTCCCGGCGATGCGCTCGCCGTCCACTTCGAAGTACGGATTGGAAGTCAGCATCAACGTTTCAGACATGCCGTAGCGTTCGAGTATTCGATGGCCGGTGCGCTGCTCGAACTGCCGATGCGTTTCGGCCAACAGGGGTGCGGAGCCCGCAATGAACAGCCGCATCGTGCGGCAGTGAACGCGGCCGAACTCGGGGTCACCGAGCAGTCGTGTGTAGTACGTCGGCACCCCCATCATCACGGTGGAGTGCGGCAGCCGCTCGAGCATTTGTGCCAAATCGAACTTTGGCAGCATCAGCATCCTGGCACCGGCAAACAGCGCCGCATGCGAAGCCACAAACAGCCCGTGTACATGAAACAGCGGCAAGGCATGCAGCAGCACGTCACGCTTGCCCGCATCGCGCTCCGCCCTGAAACCCCAGAACTCGTCGAGCGTGAGCGCGTTGGATGTCAGATTGCGATGCGACAGCAGCGCACCCTTACCGCGGCCCGTGGTGCCGGACGTATACAAAATCGCCGCCAGGTCATCGGCTGCACGGCGCACCGTCCCACAGTCTTGCGCGAATGGCGCAGCTGCCGCGAGCAATGTGCCGTCGCGTTGCTCTCCCAGGGTCATCACATGACGGCAGCGAGCGGAGCGCGCGATCGGCTCGATCTCGGTCCGTCGTGCCGGCGTGCAGACGACTACGGCGGGCTCGGCATCGCGCAAAAAATAATCGAGTTCGGCGCGCTGATAAGCGGTATTCAGCGGCACATAGGCGAGGCCGGCGCGCAACGTCGCCAGATACAACATCAAACACTCGGGCGATTTTTCGACCTGTACGGCGACTCGATCGCCAGGTTTCAGCCTCAGCGACGCGAGCCAGCCCGCAATGCGACCACTTGCAAGATGCAGATCGCGCCAGCTGTAAATCAAACCGTCGTGCGTTTCGATGCAGACGGAATCGAGATCATCAGGAAAGCGGCGCTCGATCGCCGCATATAAATTTTCGCTCGCCGTCATTTGCCCGTGAAATTCGGCGGACGCTTGGCAAGGAATGCGCGCACGCCCTCGTGATAGTCATGCGAATCGAGAAATGCAAAGCTTTCATCAAGCTCGTGCTGCGTGTAATCCAGGCCGCGCGATTGAAAGCGGCGGATATTGGCCTTGTTCTGCCGCGCAGCGAGCGGCGAGCCGGCAACGATATGCGCGATGCAGAGCTGCAATTCGGTCTCGAACGATGCAGCAGGCACGACTCGGGTGACAAGTCCGCGCGCGACGGCTTCATCGGATGTCAGGATGCGGCTTTCCAGCAGGAGCTCGGCCGCAACCGCGGGCCCGACCAGTCGCAGCAACGGCACCAGTTCCGGCAGCGCCAATGGAAATCCCAGGCGGCCGATCGGGACGCCGAAGCGGCCGTTATCGGCCGCCAACCGAATGTCGCATAACGATGCGATTTCGAGTCCGCCACCAACACACACGCCCTCAATGGCGGCGATCAGCGGCACCGGGCAACGTTCGACTGCAGCCAGTGCATTGCCGATCGTTTCGAGGTGGTACTGGCGCCCGCTCGATGGGTCGTGGCGCACGCGATCGAACTCCTCGATATCGGCGCCCGCTGCAAAGTTACCGCCGGCGCCGCGGACTACAACGACGCGAATCGATTCCGCATGCGATTCAAACTTCGCGATGTCGCCGAACGCAAGCGCCAGCTGCTGCCACATTGCGACGCTGACCGCATTGAGCTTGCCCGGCGAGTCGAGCATGACGGTGGCGGCATGGCCGTCGATATGCAGATCGATCCTGCCGCTCATCGGCGCACTACTCGAGTTTCGCGCCGGATGCCTTTGTGACCTGTGCCACAACGCTTCATCTCGCTGCCGCTTGAATAGGTGGACATCCGCATCGTCGCGCAAACCAGCCGAGGTCGCACCACGCT
>CAZKNV010000227.1:0-3986 GCA_964554145.1 uncultured Burkholderiaceae bacterium | reverse complement strand
CCCTCTACACTAATTTCAAGGAAGGTCGGTGTCTCACTTATATTGGCAGAGAGGGGCAGGCCATGGGCAAGTCTAGCAAGCTGTTTGTGGGAATGGATGTGCACAAGGCATCGATCGATGTCGGCACGGGCGATGACGCTGGAGGCGAGGTGCGCCACTACGGGGCGATCGGCGGGGATCTGGCGTCGGTGTCGCGCCTGGCGCGCAAGCTCGAATCCACGGGCAAGGTGCTGGTGTTCGTCTACGAAGCGGGCCCCTGCGGCTTTGGGCTGTACCGCATGCTGCGCGCGAGAGAGGACGCGGTCAGCGTGCAGCGCCAGGTGCGCCAACGGCTCGGGGCTCTGCTTTTGCGCAACAACGTGCGCTACAACGGCAAGACCGCCTGGACCCCTGCGCACCGGCGCTGGATCGCCGAGCTGAAGTTACCCCACTCCGCCCAGCACATCGCGTTCGAAGAATACGCGCAGGCGATCGATGAGGCCGGCAAGAGAATCGAGCGGCTCGAGGCCGCCTGGGCCTACCGGCACGGTGCGCGTGTTTCGGTGGGCATCGCACGCCGCCGATCGGGGCTGCCCAAGCCGGTCACCGACCTCGCCTGGAAAGCGCAGCTGCGCCTGTGTTCGCGCTACCGCAAGCTCTCGGCACGCGGCTGGAGAATCCTCGCTGGCACGTTATTGATCCGGTCTGCGGACCGGCACCTCAGATCCTAGAGCGAGGCAGCTCCGTGACGAACAACAGTCTTGCGGCTAACCAACGCCCGAATATCAGCTTGATCGACCGTCGCCACAGCAGTGCCCGCCGCGTCCCCTCTCGGGTTCGTTCCACCCCACTATGCTTCGCAGGCAGAACACCGCTCGCCCTATTGACAGATGCAAGCCATATCAGCCATATCAACGTCTGAAATCAGCCGCGCGCGCTTGCGCGCGTCGGCTCTAGATCGATGAGTTGGAGCGCAACACGCTCAATTCTAGACTGTCAGTTTTCGATGGTCACGATGTGTGCCTGGATCTTGCCGTCCACAGCCCCCCGCCCGAACCTATGGGCGATCGCTTCCGCCGCGATGTCGGTTGCTTCGCCGAGCCGCGAGGCGTCGCGCACCTCGATCTCGTTCCGGAGTGGCGTGCCCTGGCAGTACGCGAGCGCCGGGACCCGGGAAGATGGTGCCCGACTGCGCGCCGCAACCGTGTGGATTTGGGGTGACCCAGTGAACCCGCCGTTTGCAAGATCTCGCTCGATGGTCGGACGGTCGTAATAGCCATGGGGTGTGCGAGCCATAAAGCGCGGCGGGTCCTTGGGAAACAGGGATTCGAGTGACGTTGTCACGGTGTCAGCGAATTCGTTTTCCTTGATCCGATCCCATACGTTGAAAATGAAGACGCCTCCTGACCTGAGCACTCGCCGTGCCTCCGAAAACGCTTTCGCCTTTTCGGGGAAGAACATGACTCCAAACTGGCATACAACGGCGTCAAACGTTTCGTCCCTGAAGGGCAGTTGCATGGCATCTGCCTGACGCCACTCCACAGGGCGCTTGGTGCCGATCGTGGAAGCCAGGTCCAGCATCGGCTGATTCAGGTCCGTGGCGACGATGGAGACGCTTTCGGGTAGAACGGACGCCAGACTTCGGGTCACGACACCCGTGCCGGCTGCAATCTCGAGTACGCGCGTAAGAGATCTCGAAGCTAGCCGATGCACCAAATCCGCAGCGTAGGGCTCAAAGATCAGCGGCACTAAATACGTTTCATAAAGCTTCGGGATTGAGCCAGTGAAAACTTTGTCGGTATCGGAACCGCTCATAGTGCTTGCCTCCGCTTCGATGCCATTGCGCCCTCACGAAAGAAGGTAACCGGCGACCCGCGGCGCGGGCGAAGCCGCGCATGCGCTTATGTGAGCAGGAATAGGCGCCAAATTGCGCAACCGGATTTAGTTTTGCGGCTTGACGCTGGCAATCGGATGCGTGCAACGCTTAACCGTCATTGGCTGGCTAGAGCGACGAAAATTTCGCGCTTCAAGAGTCCACCGTCGACAGCCGCAATGGTGGCTTGCACGCGTTTTAAGCGCTCGGAGAACTCATCCAACCCGAGCACTTCGGCGAGCGCGCCGGCGCGTGTCTGCATGCCTTCAAGCCGGGTGCGCATGGTCCGCGAAAACTCGCCCGTCACGTCCATCCGTTGTAGCAGGTGCCATCCCGAATGGCGGAGCAAGAAGGCATAGTCATCCGCGACATCGACAAATGGCGGACCAGACTCCATCGCGATCTGACGCTCGATCTCAGACAATGTGGGTGTCAGAGCGATGACGGAGAACACCATCTTGGCGCCAACGCGCGCTACGCGTCGGCACGCCCGCAACATGGACAGTTTTGCAGGCATACAGCACAAAACATCGGAATGGCTAAGAGCATCGAATGAAGCGTCCTTGAACGGCAGTGTGGCACCATCTGCCACGACGACCCGGCATCGCTGGACTAGGCCGTCTGCAACAGCGCGCTCAATTGCCACTTGAAGACCAACGAGAGGAAGGTCCGCGAGAACCACGTCACACCCGGTGACAAGCGCGAGAAACAGCCCCGGCCATCCCGATCCAGCTCCCACGTCCAGCAGCCTTGTGCCCTGGCGGAGGTCGAGCAGTTCGGCGATTCGGTTTGCTTCCCAGCGCGTAGTCCAGCTGGTACCTCCGTAATCGCAACCGAGAACGCAACGCTCCAGCTCCCGCATCGTGGCGGAACGTCCAAGTTCGTAATCCTTCGCGAAGCGGGACGTAAGCTCTTTCACATTCTGCGAGCGCGACATGTAACCTCGCGTATACAACAGGTCCGCCCACAAGCAATAGGCCGGCTCACTACGGCAACGGGAGGATGAATGTCTCTACACCTGCAAGAGTAACCGAATTAAGAAGCGTGTCCGTTTTCCGGCCCCTTTGTCGCCTTAACGAGGGTGTAGAAAAACCCTGGACACTCCGGCCCTAGCCGTTCTCGCTCTATGAAGGCATTGCGCAAAACTCGCGTTCGGGGCCTTTTTCTACAGCCTCCTAGCTTGGTCAGACTACTCTCAAGCCTTTGTTCCCTCAACCAGGGTGAACGGGATAGGCACCTGCACACTCACACGATGTAGGCCCCACTGGGGATGTCATGCCCTCACCGCGCACTACCCAACGCTGCGCCAAGTTTCATCCTGCCCTTGCAGCGTGGAAAAGAGAATACTTCCTGCTCCGATTCGCCGGCGGCAGCGTGGTGACTGAGTGTCCGGTGTTGGTGGCGGGTCGAGCCGGGCCGCCGAAGCAGGGCGGCGGTTACGTGCTACCAGGGCGCTCGCCAGGCGAGGCCCTCGAAGCGCGCGTAGTCGCGGTCGGTGCTGATCCACTCGCAACCGGCCTCGATCGCCAACGCCGCAAACCAGGCGTCTTGCACCAGGTTCCCGGCGGCCGCTGCCTGACGGCAAAGGGCTTCGAAGATTCCCCAGTGCCGCTCTGCCGGGTTGACCAGCGTTGCGTTCGGCTGCGACTGCAAGGTGCGGTTGAAGGCGAATGCGTCCTCCAGTCGGCTCGGCCGGGAAAATATCTTTGGATGCGTCGTCACGCGCACCAGCGCCGCAAGCACCTGCGGCGAAACGCCATAGGCCTCGGGTCCGTTTACCACCGACTCGAGCCACGCACGGTAGCGTCCGTGATCCGCGGAATCGCTGCGAAAGGCGTAAATGAGGACGTTGACGTCGGGCAGGATCAACCGCGTCCGTCCATCCGGTCGGCGAGCCCCGCTGAATCGTCGAGATCGACGCCGCGAAGAACGCCGCCGCCGCGACGGCACACCGGCAAAGCGACGCGTTCTGCGCGGCGCAGCTGCGCCGGACGCGCGATAGCGAGCCGCAGCCCTTGCTCGATCAGCGCGGTAAGCGTGACGCCGCGCCGGGCCGCTTCGCGCTTGGCGCGGCTGAGCAGCGCTTCTGCCAGCCGGACGGTGGTTCTCATCACGCCCAGCCTACCATCGTATG
>CAZKNV010000226.1:0-4004 GCA_964554145.1 uncultured Burkholderiaceae bacterium | reverse complement strand
GTCGCGGTCGATGTTGATTTGAAGCGCGTGCTGGCGCGGCTCAATCTGCAGTTGCGCCGCATGATCGAGGGCGGCGGTGCGGTGGCCGAACGCCTGATGGTCGACACCCTGTACTACGTCGGTCGTGCGCAGGGCGCGTTGCCGCGGGTTGCCGAAGTCAAGCGCTTGTACGGACTTAATGCGCTGATCCCGGACGATTTTGAGCGCCCGAGCTTGACGGCACTCGACGCCGACGCACTGCGCGCATTGAAGGAAGCGCTCGTGCAGGCCAAGCAACTATGGGGTCAGATCGTTGCCGGTTCCGGAGATACGGCCAAGTTCGAGCACGAAATCGCGCTGGCACGCGAGACGTCGCACAAGCTGCACGCGCGGCCGCTGGTCGCGACGATCGAAGCGATCGGTCGCGTGACCAAGGAGTTTGCCGGCCTTGCGCCCAATGTGCGCGAAGCGGTCGGGCTTGAGGTCGCTTCCGCGTTGCTGTTTGTCGATCTCGGCGTCGAAGAGTTGCCGCAGATCGAATCCGAGTACGAAGGCTGCGCTTTGCAGGTGATGGACCGGCTGGCGAAAGCTCGCAACGGTCAGCCGCTACCGCAAGCCGGCCCGTGGATGTCGGAGCTGGCGCGGCGCGCGCAGGATCGCCTGACGATGGGCACCGTGGTCGCGGAAACGCAGGCCACACTGCGCGACATCGAGCAGCGGCTCGATCGCTTTTTCCGCAACCCGCTCGAGCGCGCGGATTTGCCGGCCACACATTCGATGTTCGACGAGGTGTGCGGCGTGCTTTCCTTGCTTGGATACGACGAACCGGTCGCAGCATTGCGCAACGTTCAAGCGTCGATCGCGCGCTTCGCCGATGCCACGGTGGCGCCCGAGCCTGATGAGTTCGGTCGCATTGCGCAGAACCTCGGTGCGATCGGCTTCTTCGTGGAAAGCGTCGGGCAGGATGCGGATCGCCCGCGCGGCATGTTCCGCTATGACCCGTCTACTGGAATTTTCAGCGCGGATCTCGGACAGTTGCAGGCAGCCGATACGGTTTCTGCGCCCGCCGACGACGATTACATCGCGCCGCGCACGCTCGATATTCGCATGCCGGACTCAAGGCGCGGCGACAACGTCGAATCGGCAGCACGCAAGACCCTCGCAGCGGCGCATGTGCATGCGACGCGGCTGATGCACGTAGCCGGCGATGCGCGCGCGATCGAAGAGCTGGAACGCCTGCTGCCGACGCTGGCCAACGAGGCCGATCTGCTTGACAACGATCCGCTCAGGCAAGACGCGGCACGCGCAGCGCAGCTGCTGGCACTGCTGAAGGACACGCATCGGCGCGAAGACGCGACCGAGCTCGAGCAGTTGCTGGCGCCGCTAAGCGCGCCAGAAACACCGAAGCCGACTGCGCCGCTGCCGGCGACCGAAGCGGCGGCCGATAACGAACTGCGCCAGATCTTCGTCGAAGAAGCACGCGACGTGCTCGACAGCATCTCCGAACAGCTGGACGTGTTGCGTACGACGCGCGATGACCCGGCGACGTTGACCACAATTCGGCGCGCGTTTCACACGCTTAAAGGTTCGAGCCGCATGGTCGGTTTCAAGACGGTCGGCGAGGGCGCGTGGGCCGTCGAGCAGTGTTTCAACCTGTGGCTGGCGCAGGAGCGCGCGGCCAGCGACGATCTGCTCGATCTGGCCGAGGGCGCGCAACGCATCATTCGCGACTGGATCAATCAAATTGCGCGCCACCCTGCGGCCGAACCCGACCCGACGCCACTGGTGCGCGCGGCACAAGCGGTGCGCGAAGGCGGGGCGTTCGAGTATGCGCACGCGCTGCCGGGAACGCCATCCGTCCCAAAGTCTGACGGCAGCGCGCCGGCAGTAGTCATTGACGCGCTGCCGGCAAGCACAAACCTTGACGTTGAATCGGTCACCGTCGACGAGGCCATCGTCGCGGCGCCGCCGATACACGATGAACCCGAAACATTGCCGCAATCGACCGCGGCAGTAGATTGGAAGCTCGAGCTTGACAGCGCAGCGCCACGAATGGAGCCGGTCGATACGATCGCAACGGCAGCGCCCGTTTCACAGCCCGATACCGAGGAGATCAAGCGAGTGGGTCCGCTTGAAATCAGCCACGGGCTTTACACGATCTTTCTGACCGAAGCCGATGAATGCATTCGCGTGCTCGCCAACGATATCGCCGAGTGGCGGTACGAGCCCACGCGCGCAGTGACGCCCAACATCATGCGGCGCACACACTCTTTATCGGGCATTTCGAAGACGGTGGGCCTGGCGCCGGTGGTGGCGATTGCCGAGCCGCTGGACGACTTGATGCGTACGCTGACGATGCATGGTCCACGGCATCCGGCGCTGACACCTGCGCAATTCGACACGCTCGAAAGAGTGACCGATCGAGTGCGCGGCATGCTGCATCAATTCGCCGCAGGCGTTTACCCCGATGATGCCCCGCTCGATGCCGGCGCACTGCACGATCTGGTGTCGGTCGTGCGGGCTCACAGCGCATTGCATGACGATGCGCATGCAAGCGCGCTGCATCTGGTTCAAACCGATTCGCCGGCCGCGGAAGACGCCCGGATGCACGTTGAGCTCGATGAAATCGAACAAGCAGGTGGCGCGTTTGTCGACGTTGCGCTCGATGGCGTCGCTGCGGTCGAGTATGAGTTGGTGGTGGAAGAACAGCCGGCTGCAGAATCGACGCCGGCCGTTGCGGAAGACGAGGCCGAGGCAACAGGCGACGATCAGTCGCAGGACGCAAGCACCGCGACCGAGTCCGAGCAGCCCGCGGCTTCGCGTTTGCGGGACGAGCTCGACGCCGACCTGCTCGAAGTGTTCCTGACCGAAGCGGCCGAGCTGCTGCCATCGGTGGCCACCAATTTGCGCGGCCTCGCGAGCAATCCGAACGATGGCGAGCTGGCGCGCGACCTGATGCGCAAGCTGCATACGATAAAAGGCAGCGCGCGCATGGCTGGCGCAATGCGCCTTGGCGAATCAGTGCACGAGATGGAAACGCGGATGGAAGCTGCGATGCAGCTGGCCGATGTGCCGCCGATCATCATCGACGATCTGCACACGCAGTACGACCACGCGATGGCGCTGTACGACGACCTGCAGCATCCGGGCGCGGCAAGCGCGCAACCGGCCGACGTGCGGCCGCAATCCTCCACCGAGCCGGCGCTGGCGCCGGTGATCGATATCGCCGCCAAGCGCGCCGATAGCAAGACCGAAGCCCGCACGGAGCCGCACAAGACGGCGACGGTGGTGCCAGCCGGAGTCGAAGTCAGCGCAACGTTGACCGCTGCGGCGCCCGGTGCGCAGCCCACGATGACGTTCATTCGCGTACGCGCCGACGTGCTCGACAAGCTGGTCGATCAGGCCGGCGAGGTATCGATCGCACGCTCGAAGCTCGAAAACGAAGTCGGCACGATCAAGGGGTCATTGACCGATCTGACGGAAAACATTTCGCGGCTGCGCGCGCAGTTGCGCGAAGTCGAGATACAGGCCGATGCGCAGATCCAGGCGCGCGGCGACAAGCTGTCGCGCGAATCGGCCGATTTCGATCCGCTCGAATTCGACCGCTACACGCGCCTGCAGGAGCTGACGCGCATGCTGGCGGAATCGGTCGAAGACGTGGCGATGGTCCAAAGCAACATGCTGAAGGGACTGCAAAGCGCCGATACCGATCTGACTTCGCAATCGCGTTTGACGCGCGACTTGCAGCAGCAACTGATGCGTGTACGGCTAGTGCCGTTTTCAAACGTGTCCGAGCGTTTGTATCGGGTCGCCCGGCAGGCCGCGAAGGAACTCGATAAGCGCGTCAATCTCGATATTCGCGGTGCAGCCACCGAGCTCGACCGAGGCGTGCTCGAAAAGATGGCGGGGCCGTTTGAGCATTTGATTCGCAATGCGATCGTGCACGGGCTCGAAGAGCCTGCGGCGCGGCGCACGGCAGGCAAGCCGGAGGTCGGCGAGGTGATGCTGGATGTGCGGCAGGAGGG
>CAZKNV010000225.1:0-4021 GCA_964554145.1 uncultured Burkholderiaceae bacterium | reverse complement strand
AGTGCACGTGCGAGCCGGAGGCTCGCGTACACGAGCAACGCATCGCTATACATCGGCTTCAACCTCGTTACCATGCTCTTCGAGCCACGCGCGGCGCGCCTGGCTTTCGGCGCGGCCCATCAGCATCGTCATCGTCGCCGCGGTGTCGGCATTGGCAACATCGCCGAGTCCGACCCGCATCAGACGGCGCGTGTCCGGATTCATCGTCGTTTCCCATAGCTGCTCGGAGCTCATCTCGCCAAGGCCTTTGAAGCGCGCAATGCTCCAGCTGCCCTCTCTGACTTTTTCGTCGACCAGTTTTTCGAGCGTGACGTCGAGCTCGGCGTCGTCCAGGCAATACAGGCGTCGTGCCGGGCGTTTGCCCTGCGCCGGCACGTCGACTCTGAACAACGGCGGGCGCGCCACATAAATGTGGCCACGATCGACGAGTTGCGGAAAGTGGCGAAAGAACAATGTCAGCAGCAGCACCTGGATATGCGAACCATCGACATCGGCGTCAGCCAGCACGCAGATCTTGCCGTAACGCAAGCCGTTCAGATCGACCGTGTCGTTCGGTCCGTGCGGGTCGACACCGATCGCCACCGCGATGTCGTGTACCTCGGCGTTGCCGAACAACCTATCGCGTTCGACTTCCCATGTGTTGAGCACCTTGCCGCGCAGAGGCAGGATTGCCTGGAATTCCTTGTCGCGACCCATCTTGGCCGAGCCGCCCGCAGAATCGCCTTCGACCAGGAACAATTCGTTGCGCTCGATCTCGGTGGATTCGCAATCGGTCAGCTTGCCGGGCAGCACTGCCACTGCGGAGCTTTTTCTCTTTTCGACACGCTGGCTGGCACGCGCGCGCGCCTGCGCCTGACGGATCACCAGCTCGACCAGTTGGCGGCCGTCGTTCGGATGGTGGTTCAACCAGAATTCGAGCTGCGGCCGCATGAACGATGACACCAGTCGCAACGCATCGCGGCTGTTAAGCCTTTCCTTGATCTGCCCCTGAAATTGCGGATCGAGCACTTTCACGGAGAGCACGAAACTCGCGCGCGCGAACACATCCTCGGGCAGCAGCTTGACGCCTTTCGGCAATAGCTGATGCGCATCGATGAACGCGCGCACAGCGCCAAACAGTCCATCGCGCAGGCCGGCCTCATGCGTGCCGCCGGCCGACGTTGGGATCAGATTCACGTACGACTCGCGCGTGACCGGGCCGTCCTCGGTCCATACGATGACCCAGGTTGCGCCTTCGCCTTCGGCGAACGTCGCGTCATCGGCCGATACGAACCCACTCGACTCGAACGGCGGCACCAGCGGATCGACCGCAAGTGAACTGAGCAGATACTCGCGTAAGCCGCCGTCGTAGCGCCAGTGCTGAGTTGCTCCGGATTTTTCGATCGTCAACGTGATCTCGGTTCCGGGCAGCAACACCGCCTTGCTGCGCAACAGACGCTCGAGCTCGTCGACCGGAATCTGAGTGCTATCGAAGTACTTCGGGTTCGGATAAACGGTAACGCGGGTGCCGCCGGATTTATCCGCTGCTTTTTTTGCCGGAGCGGACTTCAACGCCTCACGCACATCGCCGTCCGCAAAGCCGATCGTGTGCACCTTGCCGTCGCGCCAGACCGTCACATCCAGGCGCGATGACAAAGCGTTGGTGACCGACACACCGACGCCGTGTAATCCACCTGAAAAGGTGTACGCGCCGCCGCTGCGCTTGTCGAACTTCCCGCCGGCATGCAGCCGCGTAAAAACGATTTCGATGACCGGCGCTTTCTCTTCCGGATGCAGGCCGACCGGAATGCCACGACCATCGTCCTCAACGCTGATCGAGCCGTCCTTCCACAATGTGACGTCAATGCGAGTACCAAAGCCCGCCAGAATTTCGTCCGAGGAGTTATCGATCACCTCCTGCACGATGTGCAGCGGTGTCTCTGTGCGCGTGTACATGCCCGGCCGCTGCTTGACCGGTTCGAGTCCCTTCAGTACCCGAATCGAGTCTTCGCCGTAGTTCGCGCCGCGTCGCGTCATGCGCGAGTTGCCTTGCATTCCGGTCAGTTCTTCCCTGTAAAAGGCGCGCGGAGTGTACGTGACGCCAATGGCTATACTGCCGCGGCTCTCCGTAGTTCAATGGACAGAACGAGTGCCTCCTAAGCGCTAGATACAGGTTCGATTCCTGTCGGAGGGACGCGCGCGCGCGTCCGCGCCTGCCAGCGCGGACGGCGCTTCCAGAGCACAGCCGACAGAGGAAACGACGCGTCGAGACCGCCATGCACCCAGAGCGCCCTTCTCCGCCCCACATCGAACGACACTCGATGCAGGACCGCTTCGATCTTATTTTCCGCGTCGCCGGTGCGGCGCTCGTGGTGATCGGCATCTATCTTGTGGTGCAGCCGTTCGTCAGCGCGCTGCTGGTGGCCGGCGTGCTCGCAATCGCGACCTGGCCCGCCTACGAACGCCTGCGAAGCAAGCTGCGCGGCAGCTCGACGTGGAGCGCTTCGGTGATGCTGCTGCTGATTCTCGTGACGGTGATCGTGCCGATCGCGTTACTCGCCGAAGCCGCCGGCGCTCATGTGCCGGCGTTGTTTGCCGCAGTCAAGAACTGGACCGCGGAAGGTGGTATTCGCGTGCCCGAGCAGCTGCGCAGCATCCCGGTGCTCGGCGAGCGTGCATACGAGCTGCTAACGTCGTTGCTGGCGGATCGAACGCAATCGACAGCGTTGCTGCAAAGAGCGCTGGAGCCCGCCGGCAAGCTATCGCTCATCGTCGTGCGACTGCTCGGCGACGGGCTGTTGCAATTGCTGCTGGTCGCAGTCATCGTTTTCTTCTACTACCGTGACGGCGAGCGGATCGCTCAGCTGACGCATCGCATCTCGCACCGGCTGTCCGGCGAAATGAGCAATGAAGTGCTGTCGATCGTGATCGGCACCACACGCAGCGTGTTCATCAGCATTGTCGGAACGGCCGCCGCGCAGGCGATCGTTGCCTGGATCGGCTTCCTGATCGCCGGCGTGCCAGGTGCGTTCCTGCTCGCCGTCGGCACCTTCGTCTTGTCTGTTGTGCCGATGGGCCCAGTGTTCATGTGGGGCGGCGCCGCGATCTGGCTGTACATGCAGGGCGACACCGGTTGGGCGATCTTCATGGTGATTTGGGGCGCTGCGGTCATCAGCAGTATCGACAACTTTTTGAAGCCACTGCTGATTGCGCGCGGATCGACGTTGTCGCTGGCGTTGATATTTCTCGGAGTGATCGGCGGCGTGCTGGCATTCGGATTTATCGGCGTCATCCTCGGCCCGGTGCTGCTGGCACTCGGCCTTGCACTCGGCCGGGCGTGGATCAGCACACGAAGCGGTCAAGTGCCGGAGGCGGCGGCCGCCACCGCAACCGCGGTCATCGCAGCCGCCGCGCAATCGGAGAACGAGGCCGATACGAAAGCGAAGCCGCGCGGCTCTTAAACGCGGAACAATTCGCGGCGGTAGTGCTTCAGCTCCTCGATCGATTCATAAATATCGGCCAGCGCTTCGTGCCGGCTTTTCTTTTCGAACGAGCGGCATGCTGCCGGCTGCCAGCGGCGCGCCAGCTCCTTCAGCGTACTGACATCGACATTGCGATAGTGAAACAACGCCTCGAGACGCGGCATCCAGCGCGCCATGAAGCGGCGATCCTGGCAGATCGAATTGCCGCACATCGGGGATTTGCCGCGCGGAACCAGCGGCGCAAGGAATTCGATCAGTCGGTCGCTCGCCGCTTCTTCATCGAGCGTCGACGCGCTTACCTTGCCGGTCAGGCCGGAGCGCGCGTGGGTGGCCGTATTCCAGCGGTCCATGCCGTCAAGCACCCGCGCCGATTGTTGGACAACGACTACCGGCCCTTCTTCGATTACGTCGAGTTCGGCATCCGTCACAACCACCGCAACTTCGAGCACTCGATCGGAATCCGGATTCAGCCCCGACATTTCCATGTCGACCCAGACCAGATTCATCTCAGAAAAGCGGCGGTGCTGTGACATAATTTTTGAACATCCGGGGCGCGCGAT
>CAZKNV010000224.1:0-4030 GCA_964554145.1 uncultured Burkholderiaceae bacterium | reverse complement strand
CTTCGGAATGTGATAGCCGAAGCCGTCGACGACCAGCACCAGGCCGACCATCAGCAGGAATCCCAGGCAGAGGATTACCAGCGTTGGATGCGCGGTAACGAACGTGGTCAGCGGCTTGCTCGCCGCGATCATCACGATCATCGCGATAACGACCGCAGCCATCATCACGGGGAGCTCGTTGACCATGCCGACCGCGGTAATCACCGAATCGAGCGAGAAGACCGCGTCGAGCACGACGATCTGCGCCACCACCGGCCAGAACGCGGCGTAAGCAGTCGTCGCCGCTGCGTGGTCGTGCGACGGTGCTTCGAGCCGCTCGTGCATTTCGATGGTCGCCTTGATCAGCAGAAAGACGCCGCCGCCGATCAGGATCAGGTCGCGGCCTGAAAAGTCGATTGAGAAAAGCGTAAACAGCGGAGCGGTCCAACTCACCAGCCACGAAATGCTGGCCAACAAACCGAGCCGCATGAACAGTGCCAGACCGAGGCCAATCAGGCGCGCCCGATCGCGCCGCTCGGGCGGCAGCTTGTCCGCCAGTATTGCGATGAAGATCAGGTTGTCGATGCCCAGAACGATCTCGAGCACGATCAGCGTTGCGAGACCGATCCAGATGGTCGGGTCGGTCAGCCATTCCATCGATTGCCTCCGACGGCGAGATCAATGAAATGGTCGCCGCGATCCATCAAAATGTTCGTGTTCACGCCGATACGTTACACAACGTAGCGATTCCAGCTTGGATAAGGCCGCCGTGCGGTACGCCCTTTGGCTGACAGGCGCGTTGGTCCGAATATCGGTACCGTCGCGTAAGCTTTTTCCTCGTATCCGCGTTACTCGCTAGTGATCCAATCCGCACGATGAATATCACTCGACTATCCGCCGCCGTCGTAGCTGTGTTGTTGACGTCGCTTGCCGCCTGCTCGGCACGCGCACATGGAGTCGTTCTTCCATTCGATGAAGGCGGAAGAACTCCACGGCAGAAAATTCGACAGCGACGAGCAGTTGCGCCAGGCGCTGCGTAGCTACCTCGCGTTCTACAACCAGCAGCGTCTACATTCGTCGCTACGTTACCTCCCTCCGGCTGCCTTTGAGCAGCTGCAGGGCCTGCAACCGTGTGTCAACTAAAGCGGTACAAGATCCCGGGCCGGAAGCGCCGTGCCGCATTCATTGTCTGTAGCGGCCCGCCGCTCACCAAGACGTTATACGGCGGTTTGACGCTGCGGCGAGACCGTGAAAGCATCGCCTAATGGATTTCGAGGTCGTCGGCGAGATCACAGGTGTCGATACATTCGCGATCGGATCGGCAATCCGCGAAATTGCGCGCCTGCGGAGAATCTACGGGCGTGGTCGATGGCGGAAGCGGAAAGGCATGGCTGTGATCCGGTTGTCTGATGGAAGCACACGGCGCGCCGAGGTACACTGGTACGAAGCCCACGGAATCGGACGTAGAGAATTCAAGATTAAGCGCTACATTGACTGAGTAACCATGCGAACCAGCTCCAAGCGTTTCGTTGTGTGCATCCGGAACAAGGGATACGAGGTCTCCTTGGAGGCCCGCAAGATCTATCAGGTGCTTCCGGATTCCGAGGCAGCAAAGCATCGTCAACTTCGCGTCATTGACGAGTCTGGTGAAGACTACCTGTATCCGCAAAGCTATTTCACGGCGATCGAACTGCCGCAGCCTGTCCGTAGGGCTGTCTTGGCCGCCGTATAACCGCCGCATCAACGCCGACCTGGCGTCGCGTTGCTCCGCCTTCACAGGCGGGTTATGCGGAACGTTGAGGTTGTAGAAAAACCCGTTTGCAGGCGAGCACTGTCATCGTTGCGCGCCGCGGCGGCGACGAAGGGGTACGGCGATCGGTTCGCCTGACGATTCGTTGAGGTCAGCGTCTGAACGACGCAGCATGGCACTGCGCTTGGGCTTACTGGCCATAGCCGTGATGCGCCAGTTCAGGGCAGCATGCCAACAACTTTTTCTACAGTCTCGTTAGGTGGCAGGGAACAAACGCGCGACGATGACCGAGCTTGAGAAAATTTTTGTAACCGCAGCCTCTACCATCGTTGGTGGTGTTTTGGTCTTTGTCGTTGGTCAGCTTCTTTCCAAGTTTCTCATTGAGCCGACTCACGACCTGAAAAAGACCATCGGCGAAGTCAGGTTCAACTTGGCATTCCACGCGCCCGTGATCCATACGCCCATCGCACGAAATGACGAACGATCTCAAAGGGCTTACGAGGCACTGATGAAGAGCTCTTGTGATCTGTTGGCACGGGTCAATGCGATTCCGTTCTACGCCTGCCTTTCGAGGATATCGCTCGGATTCCTTCCGTCAAAGAAGGCCATCGTGGACGCCGCAGTCCAGCTTCGAGGCCTTTCCACTTACGTACATGAGACAGATGCCAAGGCAAACGACTCCCTGGAAACAATTTCGAAACGGGTGGCTCGGATCGAGAAGGACCTGGGGCTGGACCCATTGGGATGACCTGCCACCTAACAGCACAGTCGAGAGGGACGGGCCGCAAGCGGCCCGTCCCTCATTGTGAACGTTTAGGTTCGGTATGGAAACGGACATGAGCCAATATTGGACGGTACTAATTTCCCTAGCAGCTGGTGCTGACCTGTATCGGCTTTTTCGAGCCATTCATAACTGGAAGACGGCTCGGTTGGTGAAGGGGGTAATGCTGCTGCTTGAACTCATGCGGGGTCAAGTACTTCAGGTGCTATGAGGTCGTACCGCGTTGTAATGGCGACGCCAGTTTTCGATCACAACGCGCGCTTCTGAGCTTGCTCGCATTGCTGGGCAACTTCACCCCGTCGATGGCAAACATCTCGCGGCTGATTAGACCCTGCAGGTCGCAGATAAAAAGAACCTAAGTGAACACGTCGGCGATGTCGGCGCCGAGCTCGCGCACAAAAGCGGCGATCGTGGTGAAGTGCGGGGCCGAATCGCCGGACAGCGCGATGAACGTGACGTGCTCGCGGCAGGCGCGTTCGATGGCGCGGCTGCTGCTGATGCCGCGGCTGTAGGCGAACAGGATCAGTTTGAGCAGGACCGCCGGCGGATAAGCGGGGCACCGGTCGCATCATTGCGATAGCGTGCGTCCAAACCAGACAGGTCGATCTCGTGGTCGAGCAGGTGATTGAGCGCATGCTCGAACGTGCCGGGCAGTAACTGCTGGGCGAGATCGATCGCGAGGAACCTCGGGTCCGTGTCAATCGTCTTGTACCTCGCCATCGCGCGCTCCGCCCGTCAGCCCGCCCCTTCGACCTTGCCGCGCGCGAAAGTTCAAGGCACGATGCGCGGGGTTTTTCTACAGCCTCGTTAGGGCGCTTATGGACGAAGACGACTTCTATTTGAAGGTTGCACACGCTCTGTCGGGTTGTCAGCTCGTTGAACAAGAGTTGAAGCTCTACATAACTGAAGCTCTTGAACTCGCCAAAAAATGCATTGGGGACAAGATGCCCTTCAAGATGAGCGGCGAGGACTATGCTGACTCTTCACTAGAAAGGCTCATTGAGATATTCAAGAAGTTGACTGACAACGAGACCCTTGTGACCGAGCTTAGACAATTCAGGGATGAGCGAAACTTTCTTAGTCACAAGGGCATCACGCACTGCCTTGATTACGAGGGCGCCTTATTTCATTCAACCGCATTCGAATTTCAAGATCGTTTGAAGGCTATCCAGAATGAGGCGCTAAGACTGAGAGGCGCGCTTCATGAAGAAGCCAACAAATTCCGCGGGCATTTGTGGTTCGATGACCTCACGAAAGCGGGCTAAATTTAACTATGTTTTCAACCGGACGCGGTTTAACAACGGCGCAATATTTAGAACTTATCCGTAAATAAAAGAGTACCCTGTTCCTCCGTCCGCGACGGTGCGCGGGACGGAGGAAGGCGATGGCGAAAGCAAGGCTTGAAGCATGGGTCGTTTCGGATGCCTTTTGGGAGCGCGTCGAGCCGCTGATTCCGCTGCGGCCGGGGCGGCCGGCGCGGCGCAAGTTTGCGCGCAAGCCGGGCGGCGGACGCAAGCCCA
>CAZKNV010000223.1:0-4060 GCA_964554145.1 uncultured Burkholderiaceae bacterium | reverse complement strand
ACGCCTACTCGGTGATCATCGATTCCGCGCTGGGCGTGCTCGGCGCGCCGCCCAAGAATAACGACGAGTTTCTCGAGCAGATCAAGTGGCTGCAGGATTATCTGAGCAACAAGCCGGCACCGAAATATCCGTTCGCCATCGACGCTGCGCGCGCGGAAGCGGGGAAAGCCGTGTTCGACCAGCACTGCGCGTCGTGCCATGCGAGCGACAAGACCGGCCGCCGCATGCCGCTCGCCGGCATCGACACCGATCGCGGCCGTATGGACACGTGGAACAAGGACAACGCGGTTGCAGCGAACAAGGTCGTCAGCGAAATGGGCATCATCCGCAAGGGACTGGTCGAAGCGCCACTCGACGGCTACAACCCTCCGTTCCTGGATGGCGTCTGGGTCAGAGCACCGTACCTGCACAACGGATCGGTACCGACGTTGCGCGATCTGCTTGAACCGCCGGCTAACCGCCCCACCATGTTCTGGCGCGGCTACGACCTCTACGACCAGGAAAACGTCGGCTTCATCACACAGGGTGCCGAGGCCGAGCGCGTTGGGACCCCGTTTGATACGCGCCAGCGTGCCAACGGCAATGGCGGCCACGTTTTCGGCACGACGTTGCCGGCCGCGGAGAAGGAAAGTCTGCTCGAATACCTGAAGACTCTGTAGTCGGAAGCGGCGAGCGCAGCATGGACGTAGCCGTCGGCCGCAGAGACGCAACCGTTGGTGTAGGCAGCGCAACAAGACTCATCGCGCAACCGTAGCGTCCTCAATGACGCACGGTCGAACCGGTCGCCTATCTTTAGGCACGATCGAAGCGCAGTGACAAGAACAACGGTCCCAAACCCGCTGCTTTTCAGTGACTGGCGGTCGCGCTTCGCCTTATCGTCGCTTGTAGTCAAAGCCAACAGCCCACATGAACGTTCAGCGTAGGACGATCCTAATCGCCGCCAGTTTGGCATTAGCTGGATGCGAATCATCACGGTCAATCAAGCCAATGCGTGTTTTCGCCAGGCCATACAGGGAAGTGTTCGACGCAAGCATTGCGGCCGCGGCCAAGTTAGCTTGGCAGGTAGACACCGCCAGCCGGGAGTCGGGCTTCATGCAAGCCAGCGCGAGGCCCAGCATTCGTAGCGCGGGCCAAAGGGTTCTTATTCAGATCAGACCCCTTAACGGCGACAAATCAGTGGTGAGCGGCAGTGCTAGTTCAGCACAGCTTTTCGACTGGGGCCAAAATTCGCAGAATCTCGAGCGCTTTTTGCAAGAACTCGCACGCCGAGTCGGTCCAAGCGAACCGTATACAACCGCGATTCCGACCCTTAAGACAAGCGGCTAGTCGCTGTCCATGCCGACGAGGCCGGTGGCAACGCTATCAGCTCGAAGCAGCCTGCCGCGACCGACCGTCTTGCGAAGAACGGCCTTGTCGTGGGCATCGACGCCATGCACACTGAAGACGTTCTTGGCCAGGTCGATGCCAAGGGCGGTGATCACGCCCAGGACTGCCTCCTCTGAAGTGATTTGCCGGACTGGCCCTCCAACCTTTGCACGACCCGCAACGACGCGGGGCGCGGCAGTTCATTTCATTCGTTGGGCCGCAGGGACCCATTTGCAGGAAGCGAACTGGTCCAACGGATCAGAGTGAGTGAACGTGACCGACGACATCGATATGGCCTTAGAAGTCCACCGGCGCGAGTTGATCGAACCTGCGGCGACTCTTTACGCCGTCCAGAAGGTCTACGGCGACAAGGTGCGAGAACAGTCAAAGGCGGCCTATCGTCGACTTGTTGACGCCCACCTTCTGATTACTGGTGTGCTCGCTGCCGCATTACTGCGTATCAACGCGAAGATCATCCCGATTACCAATACGAGTGAAGAGCGCAATGCGCTTTTCGCGTCCTACGTCATCGGGATTGAAGCCTGCGAGCGGGCCATTGAAGAGGGACGCTATCTTCAAGCACATGCCCTGTTGCGCCAGGAGATGGAGACCCTCGCCCAACTCAAATCGGTAGCTGCGGGCAATAGGAACCGAGACCGATCTCCAAATGTCGCTGTGTTGGAGAAGTCGCTGGCCCGGCTTTACGACGATCTTTCATCCGCCGCGCATGTTTCAAAGCATCACATCGTCCGCGCTGCGACCGAGTGGGAGGTTTCTCACGAGAACATGCCGGGACCGACCAGCGGAACACGGTACTTCCCTGCCTTCGTAGGAGAGCTGGCGCGTCGATCCTTTGGCGTGCATCTGATGCTGACCATAGGGCTCATTGAGGAAATTAGCATCGACCTACATGAACAGCACGGTGACGCTGCTTTTACTGAACGCGAGGTCGAGGCTGTTGATCTGGCGGTGGAGTTGATGATCGCGGAGGGCGTGCTGGAGCGGGATACGTGAAGGCGGGCGAGTGCAGTGAGCGGCCTAACCCTGGCGTGAACCGGAGCGTCAAAGAGTGGAGCTCTTAGAGCACGTCGCGCTTCATGTGCCGGCGCCCGGTTACGCCGACCGTTTAGGCGTCTGCTATCGGCCGCTCTGTCACGTCCGATCTCGACAGGAGCTAACGGCAGCAATGGGTCGATAGGCGTCACATCGGGGATTCAGCCAAGAGCTGACTTGGAGTGCCATGCCTCGGTGGAACGCGGGAACGCCCCGCCGATCTCCAAGCTAAGCAGTCATTGCTTTCTGGAATGCGTGAAAGTGGTGGCGGGTGAAATTGCTGCTCCGGAGTTCTGCGATTTTTCTTGCGAATCGGCCGGCTAACAGAGCCCGACTTGTCGAATTCAGACCGCGAAATTCGCGGACCTACCGTAAGATGAAAGTTGCTTGCGCCCCCGTGCGGGCGCGCCTTCGTTTTGCAAAGAGAGGCGCGATGGCAGACAGTTTCTGGAAGGCGCTCGGCTCAAAGGTATTCGAGACTGGTGCGGCATACCTGCAACAGGTGCGCGTGGTCAACGAGCTGAAACAGCTCTCGCCCGAAGAAGCGCGGGTGCGCTTCACGGAATATGTGCGGGGCCTGTCGAGCACCGCACGGGCCGGGTTCGCGGTGACGCTGGCCACGCTGGCGAACAACGAAGGAAGCGCCGAGGCCAAGCGCTTCATCGAATCGCTGCGCGCGGCGCTCGCAAATCCGAATGCGGCGCTGGCTTCGGCACCGGTTGCACCCGCCCCGCCGCCCACGGCCGACCATCGATCGAGCTTCGACGACGACCTGAAGCGCACCTCCGACTGGTACGAGATGGAAGGCGACCAGCGCGACGGGGTCGTCGCGGGCTACGTCAATGCACTGGGCATTGACGGGCTTGAAAACCTGCGCACGAATCTCGAACAGATGCGGCTGAACTGCGCCGCGAACCTCCAGGACCACCGTGAAAACGAAGCTCGTATCGCGGGCGGCCATTTCATCGAGGACCAGATCAACTACCGGATGTCGATGCTGCGCACCGGCCAGCACGACCCGGACTGGTCACACCGGTTGCAAGAGCTCGAGGGCTGGGCGCGCTGGTACGACGTTTTGCACGAGGTCGTCGGCCTGGCAATCGAACGGCGCCTGAAGCCCGCTGCGCCGTCGCCCGCCCTCGAAGACAGCGACGAGCTCGCCGCGGTCAACGCCATGAAGCAGATGCTCGAGGAGCAGCTGCGGAGCGGCGAGGTGCGCGGCGAACGCGCGGTGGTGCTGCGGCGACTGCTCGAGAAGATCGAAGGCGTGTTGGTCTCTGCCAATCGCGGTGAGATCGGTCCCGAGCAGGCCGGCCTTCGCATCAAGCAGATCTACGCCGATGCCGCGCCGCAGCTCGCCGACCCCGGCTCGAAAGCACGCACAGCCGGCGGCAGCCCGCGCCTGAAGGAGATCGACACCTATGCCGGCGCGATGAAGACCGCAATCGGGCGTGAGCTGATGGAATCGCCGCCCGCGGCCACGGCCGCGGCGCTGGCCGCAGTGCTCGGTGACGTCGCGACGTTCCAGCAGAAGGTGTCCGATGCCGGCGCCGACGACGACGCGCTGGCGCAGCTCGAATGCGATCTGCTGCGCCCGGCAGCACGGGCCCGCCATGAACTGGCGATGACTCGCCATGCGCTG
>CAZKNV010000222.1:0-4075 GCA_964554145.1 uncultured Burkholderiaceae bacterium | reverse complement strand
CCGGCATCAACGTGATTCAGGCCAATCTGGACGCGGGGCTGCGCATGTTCGCCGATTCGATGTTCGACACGGTCGTGCTATCGCAAACATTGCAGGCGGTGCATAACGCCGAACGCATTTTGCGCGAGATGGCGCGCGTTGCGCGCCAGGGCGTCGTGAGCTTTCCCAACTTCGGCCACTGGAAGCACGCGATGTCGCTGCTGGCCGGCCGCATGCCGGTGACTCGCCACATTCCCTATCAGTGGTACGACACGCCGAACATTCATCTGTGCACGCTGAGAGACTTCGAGAATCTGGCTGCGAAGGTGGGTCTGAACATCACCGGCCGCGCGCTGTTCGCTGACGGTCAAACAGTCGGCGCGTTGCCGGCGCTGCGCGCAACGTTGGCGGTCTATCGATTCGAGACTCGATAGTTGGCGGGGCTTGCGACGTACGCTCAAACGGGCTCTACTCGCGTCTCGGTTGTCTACGGAGGTGCACGATGTTCCGAGCAATGCTGCTGATCTCTTCCGTATTCCTGGTGTCGGCCTCGATCGCCGCGCCGGATGTGCCACGCCGTAAGTCGGGCCTATGGGAAATATCGACCAACGCCCAGGGTGCGCCCGCGCCGATGATTTCGCAGATGTGCATCGATCAGCAGACCGACGACATCATGGGCTCGATGGGCACGCAGAAGGGACAACTGGCCTGCAGTAAGAACGAGTTTCGGCGCGAGGGCAGCCGCTACATCAGTGAATCGATGTGCAAGGCCGGTAATACGACGACCACGACGCGTGGCGTGTTCGCCGGTGATTTCTCGACGAGCTATACGGGCGAGGTGACCAGCTCGTTTGACCCGCCGGTCGCCGGCAGAAAGGACAACGCGATGGTTTTCAAGGCGCGCTGGACCGGCCCGTGCAAGGCCGGCATGAAGCCCGGCGACATGATCCTGCCCGGCGGAGTGAAGTTCAACATTAACGACCGGAAAGCGGCTGCAGGAAAATGAGCGAGAGCTTGCGAGACAAACTGGTACGGAATATCGACGACGCAGATTGGCGGACGGATGAACCCCGATCGCCGCTTTATGCGGGCGTGCGCTCGGCCAGCCTGATCGGCCGGCGCGTGGCGGGAACCGTCGCGAAGAAGCTCGGCACATCGGTCGATATCGTTCCGCCCGGCAAGATCACCTGCCCGTATCACTTTCACTACGCGCAGGAGGAGATGTTCATCATTCTCGAAGGCGAAGGCACGTTGCGCGTCGCGGACGAGATGATTCCGGTGCGCGCCGGCGATGTGATCGATATTCCGCCGGGACCTGAGTATCCGCATCAGCTGATCAACACGTCGAATGCGCCGATGAAATATCTGTCGATCAGCACACAGGAGTATCCGGAGGTGTGCGAGTACCCGGACTCGAACAAGTACATGGCATTCACTCCGGTCGCGGGGCCGCTGCTGCAGAAAGGCCGCATGCATCGGGCCGATACCGACCTGGATTACTGGGACGGCGAGCCTTGATCTTTTGCGGTCGGCGTGCGGCCGACCAGCCAGATCAGCAGCAACACCGGCACACCGAGCAATGCGGTGCTCTGAAAGAACGCCACGTAACCATACGCATCGACGAACACGCCCGAAAATCCGGCGATGAACTTCGGCAGCAGCAGCATGACTGACGAGAACAGCGCGTACTGCGTGGCCGAGTAGGCGATGTTCGTCAGGCTCGACAGGTAGGCGATGAATGCCGCCGACGCGATTCCGGCTGACAGATTGTCGGCCGAGATCACGAAGATCAGGCCGGTCAGGTCATGGCCGCGCGTCGCCAGCCAGGCGAACAACAGATTGGATGCCGCCGATAGCAACGCACCGAGAAACAGCACGCGCAAGACGCCGAAGCGCAGCGCCAGCACGCCGCCGATAAACGCGCCGGCCAGCGTCATCACTACGCCGTAGAACTTTGACACCGCGGCAACTTCGTCCTTGCTGTAGCCCATGTCGACATAGAACGGGTTCGCCATGATCCCCATTACGACATCGGAGATGCGATACACGGCAATCAACGCGAGCAGCAACAACGCGTGCGAGCGATAGCGCCGAATGAAATCTGCAAAAGGTCCGATAACGGCGATCTGCAGCCACGCGAGCAGGCGTGCCGCACGCCTGCTCAAGCTGCGTTCTGCCATCAATCGCTGCGACAGAGCGAACTCTTCTGCGGCAAGCGTGCCGCGCGATGCACTCGCCGCGGGCTCGAGCACTCGCAACACGGTGATGACCCCGACCAGCATCGACGCTGCCATCGTTAGATACGCAATGGTCCAGGCGGACGCCGCATAACCTGGCTCAGCGCTGACATTGCCCGCTGCTCGCGCCGCGATCCACAGCACGCCAGCGCCCGCCCAGATCATCGCGAGCCGGTATCCGGTCTGATACGTCGCCGCCAAAGCCGCCTGTTTCTCGACCGGGGCCGACTCGATGCGATAAGCATCGAGAGCGATGTCCTGCGTGGCGGACGCGAACGCGACGATCAGCGCGCACCACGCGAGCGGCTCCAGGCCGGCCAGCGGATCGGCCAGTGCCATGCCGATCAGCCCGCCGATGATGACAAGCTGCGATGCCAGCAGCCAGCTGCGGCGCCGCCCCAATGTGCGAGTTAGCAGGGGAAGCGGCAGCCGATCGACCAGCGGCGCCCACGCCCACTTGAATCCATAGGCAAGGCCAATCCAGCTTAGGTAGCCGATCGTGGTGCGATCGATGCCCGCTTCGCGCAGGCGGAACGACAACGTGCCGAGTACCAGCAACAGCGGCAGTCCTGCGGCGAAACCGAGAAAAAGCATGCGCAGCGTCGCCGGTTCGGCGTAAACGCGCAGCGCATCACGCCAGCGGCGCTGCGAGGCAGCCCGCCCGCTGCTGGCGCCTTCGATCATCCGGAACGGCGCAGCTTCATAGGCGGCCGGTGTATTCGATGCTGAGCGGCGCGTGATCCGAGAAGCGTTGCTTCATGAAAATCTCAGCCTTCCGTGCGCGTTTGGCGATGCCGGGAGTGGCAATCTGATAGTCGATGCGCCAACCGACGTTCTTCGCATACGCCTGCCCGAAATTACTCCACCACGTGTACTGCTCCGGCCGTGCATCCAGCGTGCGAAACACATCGACCCAGCCATGTTGCTCGAATACACGCGACAGCCATGCGCGCTCTTCGGGTAGAAACCCCGAATGCTTCTGATTGCTGCGCCAGTTTTTCAGATCGATCTCGCGGTGCGCAATGTTGATGTCGCCGCACAGGATGAACTCCCGTCCGGTGGCGACCAGGTGTTCGAGATGAGGAAGAAACTCGGCGAGGAACCGATACTTCGCTTCCTGGCGGTGCGGGCCGGATGAGCCGGACGGAAAGTAAACCGAAATGACCGTCACATCCTTGAACTGCGCTTCGACATAGCGACCCTCGGCATCGAATTCCGCAGATCCGAAACCCAGACGAATCTCGCGCGGGCGCTTTAGTGCAAAAAGTGCAGTGCCTGCATAGCCACGCTTGCCCGCGCAATGGAACCACGCGCGCATGCCGTTGGGGCGGCACTCGGCCGGAATGTCGCACTCGTCGGCCTTGACTTCCTGCAGGCAGACCACATCGGGCTTCGATCGCTCGAGCCACTTCGCAAGCCCCTTACGCGTAGCCGAACGGATGCCGTTGGCGTTAAGCGTGGTTATGCGGAACATCGCGATAGCAGGCACGTGGAAAGGTAGGCTGAAAAATCACGTCAATTTTGGACGCCTGCCACGAGCGCATACGGCAGAATCCGCGCAAGTGACATTGGAACGGGTTATACGCATCAGCTATCCGTGCTAGCGGCAGGTTTTAGACGTGGAATCTCTTCGACACGAATTTATCGAGTTTGCGCTGACGAGCAAGGTGTTGACGTTCGGCGAGTTCAAGACCAAGGCAGGCCGCATGTCGCCGTATTTTTTCAACGCCGGCCTGTTCAATCGCGGGGCGATGCTGGGCCGGCTGGCGCGCTTTTACGCGCAGACATTGTTGCAGGCCCGAGCGCAGGGAAAGGTGGAGTTCGACATGTTGTTCGGCCCGGCCTACAAGGGCATTACG
>CAZKNV010000221.1:1961-4084 GCA_964554145.1 uncultured Burkholderiaceae bacterium | reverse complement strand
CCTTGGCATCGGCAATGCCGCCGGCGGCTATGACCGGGAGCTTCACCTGCCGCACGATCTGCGGCAACAGTGCAAACGTGCCGACTTGAGTACTCAGGTCCTCGGACAAGAAGATTCCGCGATGGCCGCCCGCCTCCAGGCCCTGCGCGATGATCGCATCGACCCCTTGCGCTTCAAGCCAAAGGGCTTCATCGAGTGTGGTTGCCGAAGACCATATGTTCGATCCCCAGGCTCTTACGCGCGCCAGCAATTCGGCAGACGGCAAACCGAAATGAAAACTCACGACAGCGGGCTTGAATTCACCCAGCACATCCGCGGCTTCCGCACTGAAGGGCATCCGCCCCGGCCCGACCGGAATCGTGCTCGCATCGATTCCGAACTCTTCGTAGTACGGCATCAGTGTTCGTCGCCAGATGGCTTCCCGCTCGGCATCGGGTGCCGGCGGCACGTGGCAAAAGAAGTTCACATTAAAGGGCTTGGTGGTTTGCGCTTTGATCGTTGCCAGTTCATTCCGAATCGCATCCGCGCCCAGCATGGCGCACGGCAATGAGCCGAGCCCACCGGCGTTCGAAACCGCGACGGCCAGTGCGCTGCCTTGCACACCCGCCATCGGCGCCTGGACGATTGGTAGCTCGATGCCCAGCAGTTGCTGCAGGGTCGAAAATCTCATAAACCGATTCGTAATTCACATCAATGCAAGGACTTAGCGTTGCCCAGCCAGTGTAAGTTTAGTCAGCGGTACGGCAAAAGAGTCATGGACCGAAATTTTCTCACCCCGGAATGCCAGCATGGGCGGCCCGCGGATTCGATAAATTGATTCAGATGCGCAAATGCGGCTTCGCTGCTACCTACGAGCGGTGCCAAGCGCGTGGCATCGAATCCGATCTTGCGCATCTTGTTTTGCCGCGCACCCACTGATTGCAGCAACGCGCAGGGCGAGGGCAACCCGTTGTGCGCGGCCAAGCGCAGCGCATAACCAAGCACGTTTTCAAATTCGTTCGGCGCCGGGGTCAACGGCAGCAGGGCGGGCTCCTCACGCAGCATTTTTCTGCCTCCTACGCGGGTGCCGCTGCCGAAGGTCCAGCAGTTCGTCCTCAGTGCGGGTTCCGATCACCCGCGCTTGTGCGATTCCTGCGGGCGATGGGGTGGCCGTGAACTCAAGCTCAAAGGGGCGGGCGGAGCCAGCTTTACTTGCGTAACGAAACGGGGCGCCTTCGGGTCATGGTCCTGATTGCGAGCATTAGAAGTAGAAGGACGCTCGGCTCAAACGCGCCTCCTCCGCCCGCATTCATGGGTGTTGCGCCGGTAGTCACGTTCTGACTCGCGGGCGGCGCGGTAAGACCCTCGCCAGTCAGGCTGACGGTAAGGCTTCCCGCATTACTGGCGAACGACAGAGTTCCAGACTGAGAACCCGGTGCGGAGGGAGTGAATAGCACCTGGAGCACGCAGGATTCACCTGGCGCTAGGCTGAAACTGGAGGATCCGCAGGTGCCTCCTGGCGCCAGCGCGAACGGCGCTCCAACGGTTACCGCGGAAACGTCCAGATTAGTCGAACCCGTGTTGCTTAACGAGAGCGACTGCGTTGGGGATTGCGCGGCAACCGAAGCAGATCCGAAGTCCAGCGCGGTCTTGTCACTGCTGATCTCGGGTGCCGCCACGGCGCTCGCATCGCCCGCCAACGCGGCCATCAGCGGCGACGGCGTACCGGAGCTAACTATGCTTAGTCCGCCGGTTCGCGCACCCGGAGCCGCGGGTGAAAAGCGTACGTCGACCGAACATGATGCGCCCTGCGCGACGACCATTGCGGCCGCGCATCCACCCGTCGCTCCACCGGCGAGCACGAATTCGCTGCTGTTGGTGCCGATGGTTCCCAACGTCAAGCTGCCCGGCCCGGCATTGGTGATGGTGATGCGCTCGGCTGCTGACGGCTGGCCAACCGCTGTCATTCCGGGAAACGTGACAGGACTGGGTGAGGCCTGCAGCACCGGCACGGGCAGAGTCGTGCCAACGCCCGCGAGTGCGACGCTCAGCGGACTACCGGCGGCCCCATGTGCAACGCTCAGCGTTGATGCGAGCGAGCCACTCGCGCTCGGAGCGAATACGACACTGACCGTACAGACCTG
>CAZKNV010000221.1:0-1861 GCA_964554145.1 uncultured Burkholderiaceae bacterium | reverse complement strand
CCACTGCGCGAAAAGTCGGTGACATGGCTGCCCCCCGCGGTAAGGGTGCTGATGTTTAACACACCACTGCCTACATTGGTCACCGTAATCGTCCGCAGTGCGCTTTGCGTCCCGACTTCCTGTGGTCCGAAACTCAACGAGCTGGCGCTGAGCGCAATCGTCGGTGCCGCCGCCGCCGTAGCCGTTCCATTCAGGGCCACGCTGCTGGATCCGCCCGTGGCGTTATGCGCGAAGACTAGCGACGCAGTCTCGGATCCGAGCACAGTCGGCCTGAAGGTTAGGTCGACACGGCACGACGCACCCGGCGCCACGCCGGTCGTTACCGAGCAGGTCGACGTCGGCTCGATTCGAAAGTCGCTCGCATTCGCTCCGGCAGTCGAGATCGCGCTGAAGACCAGTGCGGCGGTGCCGGTATTCGCAGCGGTGACTGAGTAGACAGCACTTGCGCTGCCAGCAGTTGTCGCAGGAAACGTGATGGCCGCAGGTGACACCGTGATCGACGGCATCGGTGCAAGACTGGCGGTACCGGTCAACGGCACCGAACGGGTAGCTCCCGCCGCATTGTGAGCAATCATCAGTGTCGAGGATTTCGCGCCGGTCGTGGTCGGTCGGAAACTGAGATTGACCCTGCAAGAGGCACCCGGTGTGAGCGTTGAACCCGCACCGCAAATGGAACTGGTTTCAATGCGAAACTCGGCTGCATTGGTACCGCTGAGGCTGAGGCTCGACAAGACGAGGTTAGCGGTACCACTGTTGGACACTGTCACCGCTGCTGTGGCGCTTGCGCTGCCTATGAAGGTCGAGGCGAACGTGACCGATGTTGGAGCGACTGCAATGGCGGGAGCCGCCGAAACGTTGGGGTTGGCCAGATACGCTGCGATATCAAGCGCATTCTGGTTGCTGACATAAGCCGACAGAAACTGCATCTGCGGCTCGCTGGCGATCGCGTTCAGGATTTCCGACGTGTTGTTGGCGCCTTTCCGAATACCGTTCATGTCCCTGGTCGGGTCAACACCGTGACACGCTGCGTTTGCGCAGCTGAGTGGTGCACCGTTGGTGTTGAGGTAGAGCGCCTTCCCACGCAAAGCGTCCTGCGCGTTTGCAACCGGGGCTCCAAGCAGCAATGCGATAAGCAAGAGCAATGGCAGAAAGCGATCGGAATGGTTCATCGGCGGACCTCGGGGGAGTGTCGCTCGCTCGTCAGGGAACTCGAGAGGCGTTTAGTGGCAGAACTAGAGGTACTGATGGGAGATCGTGCGCTGATTGCCCGTGAAGCGGTCGACGGACGGTCCCCCAATCAGGCTAAAACTGATGGGAGTGGCATGCTCCCCTGAATTAGCTATGTAGCCGCTTGAAGTTCGTTTCTTGGAGAAGGAGCAGGCGCTGCAGAAGAAGCGATACCGATCCAGAGCCCGGCCCCGATATTAATCGTCGCTCGTGACCGGTGGACGTCCGAAACGACTCTCGACAACACGGCGCCAACGCAACGTCGTTGACGCTATTCGGACCGCGACCAGGCGCGTGCTAGATCGAGGCTTAGTTCTACGCCAGGTCGCAAGTAAAGATCGAGAACTTTCGCCACGTAAGCCGTCGTCTCCGCATAGGGTGGCACGCCCCCATGTTTAGCCACGGCTCCTTCCCCGGCGTTATATGCAGCCAAGGTCAGTGTCAGGTTGTGATGAAACGCATCCAACAGGTCGCGCAGGTACTGCACGCCGCCGCGGATGTTTTGAGCTGCATCCCGCGGATCGACCACCCCATAGCGGCGCGCTGTCGCGGGCATCAGCTGCATCAACCCGACCGCCCCTTTATGTGAAACCGCCGAGGCGTTGTAATTCGATTCGGTTCGGATCAGCGCATG
>CAZKNV010000220.1:0-4098 GCA_964554145.1 uncultured Burkholderiaceae bacterium | reverse complement strand
TGGGCAGGCAATCAGCAGCTGTCGAACCGCAATACTCCGAGATGACTATGACGCGTACGCCGGTCGACGTTGCGGCCGGCGTGCTGATTCGCTCCGATGGCCGATTTCTGCTGGCCAGCCGGCCCGAAGGCAAACCGTACGCCTCGTACTGGGAGTTTCCGGGCGGCAAGGTGGAAACCGGTGAGTCGATCGTCGACGCACTTGCCCGTGAATTGCATGAAGAGCTGGCAATCGACGTACTGACTGCATATCCATGGGTCGTGCGCGTATTCGACTATCCGCATGCGCGGGTGCGTCTGCATTTTTGCCGCGTGTTTGCATGGCGTGGTGAACTGCAAGCGCGAGAGCACCAGGAGTTCGGCTTCTTTTCGCCGCGTGCGCTTCCTGGAGGCCCCTTATTGTCTGCGACGATTCCGGTGCTGCGGTGGCTGCAGCTTCCAGCGCTGTATGCAATCAGTGCGGTAGCGCGACTGGGGCGCGATCTGTTTCTGCAACGCCTGGAATCGGCGCTTGCGCGCGGTCTACGGTTGCTGCAATTTCGCGAGCCGTCGCTAAACGACGCCGATGCGGAGTCGGTTTTCCGGCAGGTATTCGCGCGTGTGCGTGCGGCCGGGGCGATCCTGTTGGTTAACAGTCGCCATCACCGAACTCTTTGGGAACAAGCAGGCGGCGTGCACCTGACTGCAGCCGATCTGGCAGCAACCACCCGGCGCCCCGAGCTCGAGTGGGTGGCCGCTTCTGCGCATTCAAGCTTGGAAATCGAGCGCGCCTGTGCGCTCGATGTGGATTTCGTAGTGGCGGGGCCGGTGCGGCCGACCATGACCCATCCGGATCGTCCGCCGCTGGGCTGGAGCGCATTCGCCAACATGGTCGCGAGCACCGCAGTGCCCGCGTATGCATTGGGGGGAATGCGAGCGAGTGATTTGCAAAGCGCGATGCGCCATGGCGCGCACGGCATTGCATCGATGTCTGCCGTATGGAACGACGTTCAGTGCTTAGATGATGACTCGCTGCGGCCGCTAGCGTCTGTTTCGGTCGGCGACTCGTCGGCAGATGACCCGGTGGATATGGCGTAGCGATCGGATGCCCATGCGCCCAGATCAATCATCTTGCACCGCTCTGAGCAGAATGGCCTGAACTTCGCGTCGTCGGTCCATTGCACGCCGGTTCCGCAGGTTGGGCACTTGACGACCGGCATCTCTCTTTAAAACGCACACAGCGCAAGTTCAAACGGAATATCCCGATCCACCGAGCGTGGTTTCGGCTCGCGGTCCTGCGTTGTAAAACGTATCCACAGCATGTACTTATTGGCGCTGATTTCGGGAATCGCATTGAGCGCGCCGTCGACCCGCACTTGCAACAGCGCGTAGGTGCGCCCCTGCAGCATCTGTTGAAACGCACCCTGCAGCGCTACCTGCTTGCTGCGATGTGCGGTTTCGCGCAGCAGCTTCAGAACGATCGCAAGTGCCGCGTGAAATTGCATCATCGGGGCGACCCAGTTTTGCAAATCGCGCGCCCGGGTATCGACATCGCGTGTCAGCCAGGCGTGATACGACGGCAAATCGAACTCGCACGTGCCGCCGGGAATGATCGCGCGACTGCGGATGCTCATTAACCACTCGTTGTCGCGCACATGCTGGCCGGCCTTGCCGGTCGTGGCATTCAGATTCTGCTGCGCCTGTTCGATCTCCGACAGCACACCGGCCAGCGCGCTTTCGGACACTTGCGGATTGTTGCGCAGCGCTTGCAGGGTCTGCTTGTGACGCTCGAGCTCCTGCAGCAGGTCCGATTTCAAGTCGGCGCGTGACGTGACCTCGAGAATCTCGAACAGCGTTAACAGCGCGGTGTGATGGCAGTACGAGTGCTGCTGCGCACAGAAGTACAGCAGCTTGTCGAACAGATCTTCAAGGCGCAGCAAGGTCCGGATACGCTCGCTGAACGGATACTCGTACAGGACCTTACCGTCGGTCGACATCTCACAGGGGAAGTCGGGGGATGGTCGAAGATATCACAGCGTTTCGCGTGATCATTCATGCGCTCATCGAGCTGCGCGCGCGGCGTGTCGCAGATAGACTCGATGCAGACGCTCCACTTTCGGCTCGATTTCGGTGAGCGGCGCCTCGTTCATCAATACGTCGTCGGCGACCGCCAGGCGTTCTTGACGGCTCGCTTGGGCGGCGATGATGGCCCATGCAGTTTCTTCGTTGATCGCCGCGCGCGCACGCACACGGCCGATTTGCGTCGCTTCGCTGCAATCGACGAGTAATACGCGATCAACGTTGCTGCGCCAGTTGCCGGCTTCCACCAGCAACGGAACGACGAATACGACGTACGGGCAACCTCCAGCCATCAGTGCCGCGGCGCGCTCGCGCATTGAAGCCCGAATCATCGGATGCAGCAGCGCTTCGAGCTGCATGCGCGCTGCAGGGTCGGAAAACACGCGAGTCCGCATGTAGGCCCGATCCAACGAACCATCGGCCGCAATCGCCTCTGCGCCAACGGATGCACGTAACGGTTCAACGGCGGCACCGCCCGCCTGCGTCAACTCATGCGAGATCGCATCGGCGTCGACAATGCCCGCACCGCGTCCCGATAACATCGCTGCGATCGTGCTCTTGCCACTGCCAACGCCACCGGTGAGGCCGACGCTGAGCATCGGTGAGATCAGACAGGTACGAACCAGCGTGTCAGTCGATCGCCGGCAAGCAACACGATCATGCCGGCCGCGGCCAGGTACGGCCCGAACGGAATGGGAATCTCGCGACCGCGCCGCGCCAGTGCGATCAACGCAATGCCGACGACCGCGCCCACCAGCGACGACAGCAACACGATCGGCAACAACGCCTTCCACCCCATCCATGCGCCGAGCGCGGCGAGCAACTTGAAGTCGCCGTAACCCATGCCCTCCTTGCCGGTCGTGAGTTTGAACAGCCAGTAGATCGACCACAGCACGACATAGCCTGCGGCTGCGCCGATCACCGCGTCTTTCAGCGGCACAAAGAATCCGAATGCGCTTGCCAGCAGGCCAAGCCAGAGCAGCGGCAAGGTCAGGTCATCGGGCAGCAGGGTCGTGTCGGCATCGATAAAGGTCAGCGCAATCAACGTCCATGTAAAGACCAGCGCCAGCGCTGTCTGCCATGTCGGTCCGAACTTCCACGCGACTATCGCCGATAGCACAGCCGTCAGCGCTTCGACGATCGGATAGCGCCCCGAAATCCGCGTAGCGCAATGCGCGCACTTGCCGCGCAATGCAAGCCAGGAGGCGATCGGAATGTTGTCGACGGCGCGCAGCGGCGTCTTGCACTGCGGGCAATGCGAGCGCGGTACCAGCAGGTTGTAGCGGGCAGCCGGAGCGGCCGGGCTGCCGTCAAGCTCGGCACACTGCGCGCGCCAGTCCGCCTCCATCATCTTCGGCAGACGATGAATCAGGACATTGAGGAATGAGCCGATCGCCAGGCTGAAAACGGCGACAACGGCGATGAGGACAGGATCTTCCGGCAAGTTTCAGTGGCCGGCGTCGCTACGCGACGCCGGCTTATCCAGGTTATCGCTACACAACCTGGCCGAGCTTGAAGATCGGCAGATAAATTGAAATCACGATGCCGCCGACGATCACGCCCAGTATCACCATGATCATCGGTTCAAGCAAACTCGCCAGAGCATCCACTGTCTCGTCGACTTCACGCTCGTAGTAATCGGCAACCTTTGACAGCATCGAATCGAGCGAACCCGATTCCTCGCCGATCGATGTCATCTGGATTGCCATGTTCGGAAACACGCCCGTGTTCTGCATCGATTGGGCGAGGCTGGTGCCGATGTTGACTTCTGTCTGCACCTGCTTGGTGGCTTCCTTGTAGACCCAGTTGCCGGCCGCCGGGCCGACCGAATCCAGCGCTTCGACCAGCGGCACGCCGGCGGCGAACGTCGTTGCCAGGGTTCTGCTCCAGCGCGCGATCGACGCCTTTTGCAGCATCTCGCCCAATACAGGGAGTTTCAGCAGAGCACGATCGACCGCGGCCTTGACCTTCGGTGATCGCCTCCATGCCTGCAGCAGGAAGTAGAAGCCGCCAAACACAATTCCGGCTATGACGTACCAAT
>CAZKNV010000219.1:0-4103 GCA_964554145.1 uncultured Burkholderiaceae bacterium | reverse complement strand
CCTTCGTACGCCTGCGGGCTGGTCACTTCGTGCACTAGATGACGATCGATATAGAGCACCGTCGTGCCGTCATCCTCGACGTGCACCACGTGGTCGTCCCATAGCCGGTCGTAAAGTGTGCGCGGGTACAGTGTGCGGGCTGCATTCATGCTCGAATGATTATGCCATCCGGGTACGGAACACCGCGACGCAATACGAGTCTGAACCGCAACAACGGGAGACGCGATGAGCGGCAGACCGAATAACGCAAAAACGTTGCAACGCCGGCACTTTCTGGCGGGCGCCGCCGGCACGGTGCTCGCACCTTTGGCAATCGCGCAAGCGACAGCGGCGCGGGTCACCCCATCGCAAACACTCGGCCCGTTTTATCCGCGCAACGCCGGTGAGCGGCCGGCTGAGACCGATGCCGACCTGCTGCGTCTCGAAGGCGATCGGGTGCTGACCAAGGGCGTACCGATTTTTCTGACCGGCCGTGTCCTGGACCGGCGCGGCCAGCCGCTGACCAATGCCGCCATCGAGATCTGGCAATGCGATGCGAACGCGGTGTATCACCACCCTGCCGGCGGCGCCGAGGCCGAGCGCGATCCGAATTTTCAAGGCTATGGCGTCGTGCGCACCGATGCCGCCGGCACATTCCACTTTCGAACGATCCGGCCGGTCGCCTATCCGGGGCGCACGCCGCATATTCATGTGCGTGTGCAAGCACCGGGTGCCTCGCCGTTGGCTACGCAGTTGTATTTGCCGGATGACCCCGGCAACCGGCGCGATTTCCTGTTCACGCGCTTGAGGGCTGATGAGCAGGCTGCGCTTTTATTAAAGTTCGAGCCGACATCGTCGGCAGGCGCGACGCATGCACTCGCTCGCGCAACGCAGCTGGTCGCGCGAGCCGAACTCGTGGTGGCCTAGCGCTTGGCTGCCTGATACAGCGGCATCACCTTATCGACGTACCCCTGCAGATCGCGCAGCCGCGTGGCGCCGCTCGGATGCGTCGATAAAAACTCCGGCGGCCCGCCGCCGCCGCTGGCCTGACCCATTTTTTGCCACAGACTCAAAGCTGCACGAGGGTCATAGCCGGCGCGCGCCATGAGCTCAACGCCGATCACGTCGGCTTCCTGCTCGTTTTCGCGGCTGTTGGGCAACACGAACGCCGCCTGCCCGACCGTGCCCGCAAGTTCCGGGTCAAGTCGGACGCCGGTAAAGATTTCGAGTGCGATCGAGCCGATGGTGGAGGCCGCCTGCGTTCCCATTTGCCGTGCGATGCGCTCGCGCGCATGCTCGCGCAAAGCGTGCGCAATCTCGTGGCCCATCACCGCTGCGAGCTCGTCGTCGGTCGCGTTCAGGCGCTCGATCAGCCCGGTGTAGACCGCCATCTTGCCGCCGGGCATCGCCCAGGCGTTGACGTCTTTCGATGTCAGCACATTGGTTTCCCAGTTCCACTGCAGCGCGTCCTGACGGAACACCCGCGTCTGCGGAATCAACCGTTGCGCAATCGTTCGCACCCGCTGCACTTGCTGCGCATTGCGGTTCAGCAGACCTTTTTTCTGCGCTTCGGCCATCATTTCCGCGTACTGTTTCTCGGCCGCCTGCTCGACTTCCTTCGAGCTCACTACCGAGCTCACTTGCTGCTGGCGTGTAACACCGACCGCGCCCGGCTGCGTGGTTTGAACGGTTTCGCACGCGGCCAGCAAGGCCAGGCCGCCGACGAATGCGACACGCGGAATGTTGTTGTTCATAGGGCTCCTCACCATTTCAGGCATTGTTCGACGGCACCGAACACGCAGCAATCGGTGGCGTCGTGTGCACGACATCGCCGTTCTGTGCGCGCTGCAGCAACGCGTGATCCATTAACACCAAGGCCAGCATCGCCTCGGCAATCGGCGTCGCGCGAATTCCGACGCATGGATCGTGCCTGCCCTGCGTTTCGACGATCGTCGGAGCGCCTTCACGTGTGACCGAACGCCGCGGCAGACGAATGCTCGAGGTCGGCTTTAGCGCAATCGACACCTCGATGTCCTGCCCGGAGGAAATACCGCCGAGCAAACCGCCGGCGTTGTTGGTGGCGAAGCCGTTTGGCAGCAGCTCATCGCCATGTTGCGAACCTCTTTGCAGCACGCTGGAAAAGCCGGCGCCGATTTCAACACCTTTTACCGCGTTGATTCCCATCATTGCATGGGCGATATCGGCATCCAGTTTGCCGGCCAGCGGCGCACCCAGTCCGACCGGAACCGCGGTCGCTACTACCCGCAACCGTGCGCCGACTGAATCGCCGCTCTTGCGCAGCGCATCCATATAGTCTTCCAGCTGCTTGACGATCCCGCCATTCGGCGCGAAGAAAGCGTTGGTTTCAACATCGGCCCAGCTCGCAAACGGAATTTCGATTTCTCCCAGTTGCTGCATGCAGCCCCGCACTTCGGTGCCGAACTTCGCGTGCAGCCATTTTTTCGCGACAGCCCCGGCGGCCACCATCGGCGCCGTCAAGCGCGCCGATGAACGCCCGCCGCCACGCGGATCGCGCACTCCGTACTTGCGCCAGTAGGTGTAGTCGGCGTGACCCGGCCGGAAAGTGTCTATAAGGTCGTCGTAATCACGCCCCTTCGCGTCTTCATTGCGGATCAGCAGCGCAATCGGCGTACCGGTGGTTTGCCCTTCGAAAACTCCCGACAGGATTTCGACGCGATCGGATTCACGACGCTGCGTTACATGGCGCGAGGTGCCAGGCTTGCGCCGATCCAGATCATGCTGCAGATCGGCTTCGGCCAGCGGCATTCCGGGCGGGCAGCCGTCGATGACGCAGCCGATCGCGGGACCGTGCGATTCACCGAAATTGGTAACGCGAAACAGGTGACCGAATGTGGAGGACATGGCGTCGCATTGTGCCAGTCAGCCCCGCGACAGGCGCTATGGAACGATCGTCGCGCCCAGTGCATCACCGGACAGAAACGCGCCTTCGACGCGCGGGCCCTGGCACCAGTCCCCTGCAGCGCCGATGTGAGACTTTGGGTCCCACAGATAACGCTCAAGCAGCGGCCTCACCGGTGTTGCGTACAGCCATCGATGCGCAGCCATGAACGCTGGGCGAAAGCCGAAGTTGAAGCGCTCCGCCAGCGCCTGGGCCAGCAAGGACGCGACATCTTCGCTCGGCTTGTTCAGGTGCGAGCTCGACCAGCCCGCCGTTGCATGCAACACCCAGCGCTCCATGCCGGATTCGGCGCTTTCTCGCGCGACCCACGCCAGCGCTGCATGATCGTTGACGAATGCGCCTGCAAAATCAAAGCCGCTCGCCGCATGCAATGTCAGCAGCGCGGCCCAGCAAGGCCGCCATTCGACCATGCGCAGGTGCTGCACGAGCGAATGAGGAACGCCGGTCAGTTGTGCGGCCTGTGCCGACGGCATCGCAAGCACCACCGCGTCGAAGCCGCCAGGCGGTGATCGTTCGGTCTCGTCGAGCACTGACCAGCGAGCGCCCACCTGCAGCAACGAGCCGATGCAAGTATCGAGTCGCACATCGAGCCCTTCGGCCAGGTGCTGCGCGATCGAATTCATCCCCCCTGCACCGGCGTAACGCGCTGCCGACGCTGTCTTGTCTTCGGTCGTCTCACCCTCGACCGCAATGATGCGACCGGTACAGCGCTTGACCACACCGGCCTGCACCCACTGCGCGACCGTACGCTCGAACGCATGGCTTTGCACCGTGAAGTACGGCGCGCCGTGGTCGAAGTTGCCAAACTCGGTGCGCATCGTGGCGGCGCGACCGCCGGGCCGTCTGCTTTGCTCGAATACGGTGACCTTGGCGCCGCGCGCCGCGAGCTGCCGTGCGCACGACAGGCCCGCAATGCCCGCCCCGACGACGGCGATCCGAAAGTCTGCGGAAAGCGGTCCGGCCTCCGACCTCGTCAGTTGATCAGTGCCCTCGGCTGGCGCCGCACCACTCAGCTGCGGGCCTCTTCAGGCTCGCGATAGTCGCCGATATACGCCTTCAACATCTTGTTCTCGAAGCTTTGCTCCTCGAGCACTGCCCTGGCAACGTCGTAAAAAGAAATGACACCGGCCAAGGTGCGGCCGTCCATCACCGGCAGATAACGTGCATGCCGCTCGAGCATCAG
>CAZKNV010000218.1:0-4110 GCA_964554145.1 uncultured Burkholderiaceae bacterium | reverse complement strand
TCGTTCCAGGAGCAGCAGTCGTCCGGCACGTCGGCGCTCGCGCTCGGTCTTGCAGTCGTGATGGTGTTTCTGATTCTGGCTGCGCAGTACGAAAAGTGGTCATTGCCGTTTTCGGTGCTGATGGCGTTGCCGTTCGGCACCTTCGGCGCACTGGCCGCTGTGTACTTGCGTGGCTTGACCAACGATGTGTACTTCCAGATCGGCCTGGTGACACTGCTCGGCCTGGCGGCGAAGAACGCGATTCTTATCGTCGAATATGCATCGCTGAAAGCGTCCGAGGGTTACTCGACCGCCGCAGCAGCGATCGAAGCAGCGCGCTTGCGATTCCGTCCGATCGTGATGACTTCGCTCGCCTTCATTCTCGGTGTGGTGCCGCTGGCGTTTTCGTCAGGCGCGGGCGCCGGGGCACGCATCTCCGCCGGCACCGGCGTGATGGGCGGCATGCTGGCAGCGACCTTCCTCGCGATTTTCTTCGTGCCGCTGTTCTTCAAGCTAATAACCGATCGCAAATTGCGCGAGACACGCAGCGCGAAGGAATTGCGTGACGAGGTTGCCGAAGGCGAGCGACATAGCACCGAAGTGCACGCCAGATTGGCGACCGAAGCGGCGTCGTCGGTGCACGTGCGAAAGGGACAAGTAGCACACGTTAAGGAAGCGCACGAGGGAGGCGAATGATGCGCAAGCTTGCGTTGCTATCGACGCCTCGTTTGGCGTTGTCGAAAAACGTACTCGGCGTTGTGTTCAGCGTGGTGCTCGCCGCGTGCGCGTCGACGACTGATACGCGGCTTCCTGCCGTCGATCTACCGGCGCCGAGCGCGACGCACGTCGCCGGAATCGAGCGCTGGTGGTTGCAGTTCGATGATCCGCAGCTCACTGCGCTGATAGAGGAGGCACTGGCCGCCAACCTCGATCTGCGCCTGGCGGTTTCACGCATCGACGAAGCACGTGCGAATCTTCGGCTGGCGCGCTCGACGTTGTATCCCGCGCTCGACGCCGACTTCGGCGCGGCCCGTTCACGCCGCAGCCAGTCAACCGACTTCGCATTCCCCGGCCCGCAAATCTCAACGACCTACAGTGGCGGCGTGCAAGCGGCGTACGAAGTCGATTTGTGGGGCCGCTTGGCGGCAGGACGCGATGCGGCGCAAGCGCAGCTCCTCGCCACACGTTACAGCGCAGAGACGGTGCGCACCGCATTGGCAGCGCAGGTCGCCTCGACCTACTTTGCGCTGCGCGGCTTCGACGCCGAGTTGCAGATCACGCGCGACACGCTCGGCACGCGCTCTGAAAACGTCAAGTTGCAGAAGCAGCGCTTTGACGCGGGGCTGGTCGGCGAATACGAACTGCGGCTGTCGGAAGCCGAACGCTCCAGCGTGGTCGCGCTGATACCGGCGCTGCAGCGGGCGATTGCGCAGACCGAATCTGCATTGGCAGTACTCGGCGGACGCAGCGCACGCGCGGTGTACACGCCGATGATCACGCGTGGCAACGATTTGGCAACGACAGCCCTTGGCCCTGAAGTGCCGCCCGGTCTGCCGGCCGACCTGCTGGCACGCCGGCCCGACATTCGCCAGGCCGAAGCAAGTCTTGTTGCCGCCGATGCCGGCATTACCGAGGCACGCGCGCAGTATTTTCCGTCGCTGATCCTGACCGGACGCTACGGTGGCGAGAGCAGCGACTTGTCGGATTTGTTTTCCGCGCCCGCGCGCATATGGTCGATCGCCGGCAGTTTGTTGCAGCCGATCATCGCCGCGGGACGCATCGGTGCGCAAGTCGACGCCGCCACTGCGCGCCGCAATCAGGCCGAGATCGGCTACGTGCAGTCGGTGCAGGCAGCGTTTCGTGACGCGCACGATGCGCTGATCGCGCATAGCAGCGCGCGCGATGCATTTGTCGCGCAGGATGAGCGTCGCACGCAGTTGATCGACGCGTTGCGTCTTTCCGACTTGCGTTACAAGAGCGGATATTCGAGCTTTATCGACGTACTCGACAATCAGCGCAATCTGCTGGATGCGGAGCGTGCGCGAGTCAATGCATTGCGCGATCGGCAGACTGCACTGGTCGATTTGTACAAGGCGCTCGGCGGCGGCTGGTCGCCGGAGGTCTTCGCGCAGACGCAATCGCCACCGCGCTAGCGAGTTGCGCTAGGCGGCAGAGGCCGCTATCGCATCGTCCACCGGCGCTGCGTCCAGCTTCCATGTTTCGCGCACAACGTCGAGCAGTGCAGCGATGGTCGGTTCGTCGGCGCGCTTGGCGAGGCACACGAACCACAGTGCAGTGTCGACCGCGGCGCGCGTCCAGATCACCAGTTCGCCGGCGCGCTCCAACCTGCGCGCAATGTCGTCGCGTATCAGCGCCAGCCCTAGACCCGAAACGACCAGGTTGGTAACTACTCCTTCATCGTCGGCCTGCACCGATGCGCTCGGCGGCGGCAACGATTGCTGCGCAAATAGATCGGCAACCAGCCGCGTGTGTGTGCTGATCTCCGGCGTGCCGATCCACGGCAAGCGGGCAATCTCGTCCCACTGCGCGCCGTCCACGCGATCAGCCCAGGCGGCGGGCGCCGCCACTCGATAAATCAGGCGTCGCAGGGCAAGCGCGAAAAATTCCGGCGCCGGCGCATCCCCGAAGAAAAAACTCGCATCCAGTTCGCCGCCATGCACACCAACGAGAGCAGCACCCGACATTGCGTGATGCAGCTCGAGCTTCAAACGCGGATGCGTATCCCGTGCGAGCGCCAGCAGATCGCCGAGCCGATTCGACTCCGGATCGGCCACCGTGCCGACGCGCAGCATGCCGGCAATGTCGCCGTGCATTAATTGCGCAGCCCGCTTCAATTCATCGGCTTCGCTCAGCACTCGATGTGCGCGCGCCAGTAGCTCGCGTCCGTCCTCGGTCAACTCCATTCCGGTCGAGGCGCGCTCGAACAGTCGCACACCGAGCTCGCTTTCAAGCGCCTTGATATGCCCGCTGACTGCGGGTTGGCTCAAATGAAGGCGCTCCGCCGCTCGCGTCAAATGGCCCTCTTCGGCCACCGCCGCGAAGGTTCGAAACTGATACAGCTCCATATTCGCTCCCTGCTAACCCATAGGTATGGGCGATGACGCGTTGCCGCAATACAGCAGTAAGCCTAATCGAGGTTTCTGATCGTAAGCATCTGAAAGTACGATTGTATTTTCCTCCTTTTCGCACCGATTATGGTCTTGTGCAAGGCAGCAATTTTGCCGCCCATTTGAATCGGAGTATCGAACATGAATGACCGGACCCTCGCCCCCAATCCGCACCTCGCGGCCCGCCGCGCGCAAGTGATGCAACGGATGTTTCCAAAGCTCTCGAGCTGGTTCGCAAGCCGTCGTGACTCAATGCGTATCGCCGAAGTCAACGATTACCTCGCGCAAGCGGACAACGTGACCGATCTCGAACAGCGCATTCGAGTGATCGAGCAGCAACGGCATTTTTCATAGAGAGTCACTCGGCACACCGTACCGCTGCACTGCGCGGCGACACGGCGCCGCGTTCAGTATTCTTCGCCGTTGTCTCTTATGACGGCGGCGATGCGGGTTCTGTTGGTCGAAGACGACGCAATGATCGGCGATGCAGTGGTCGCCGGCCTGACAGCCGACGGCTACGCGGTGGATTGGGTGCGCGACGGCCGCGCTGCCGAACTATCGATCGGTACGCATTCGTATTCACTGGTGCTGCTCGACCTCGGACTGCCCGCACGCGACGGCATCGATGTGCTGAAGAACGTTCGTGCACGCAAACTCGATGTGCCGGTATTGATCATCACCGCGCGCGATACCGTTGCCGACCGCATCGCCGGGCTGGACGCCGGTGCCGACGACTATCTGGTCAAGCCATTCGATCTCGATGAGTTATCGGCGCGCGTGCGTGCGTTGCTCAGACGCGCTGCGGGACGCGCCGAGCCGTTGATCCAGCGCGGAGCGCTGACACTGAATCCGGCGACTCACGAGGTGCTGCTGCACGGGCGCGCGATCGAAGTCTCCGCGCGCGAGTTTGCGTTATTACTGGCGCTGGCCGAGCGCGCGGGCAGCGTCGTTTCGCGTGCCCAGCTGGAAGAAAAGCTGTACGGCTGGAACGAAGCGGTCGGCA
>CAZKNV010000217.1:0-4112 GCA_964554145.1 uncultured Burkholderiaceae bacterium | reverse complement strand
GCCGCCGCCGCGCGGGTTGTTCGGCATCAGCACCAAGTAGCGGCCCGCCAGCGAGATGAAGGTCGTCAGCGCGGCGCCCTTGTTGCCGCGCTCTTCCTTCTCGATCTGGACGACGAGCTCCTGGCCTTCCTTCAGCGCGTCCTGGATGCGCGCACTGCGTACATCGACGCCGTCGCGAAAATAGGTTTTGGAAACTTCCTTGAACGGCAGGAAGCCGTGTCGCTCTTCACCGTAATCGACGAAGCAGGCTTCCAGGCTGGGCTCGACCCGGGTAATGACGCCCTTATAGATATTCGACTTGCGCTGTTCGCGCCCTGCCGTTTCGATATCGATGTCGACCAGCCGCTGGCCGTCGACGATCGCCACCCGCAGCTCTTCTGCGTGCGTGGCATTGAATAACATGCGTTTCATCAACACTCCCTGCGTCTTCCGCATCTAAAGCTAGATACGGGCGCTGTTGTGGTGCTGAAACGAAACCGACGGGAAACTCGAAGCTCAGATTTCCGGAACTGAGCCCGCTGGCACCGCGGGTTCGCAGTGGGCGGTTATGCAGCGTGCATTAAAAAGTCGACGCGCAGTCATACAGCGGCCGCGGCCTGCAAGGCGCGGCTCACAACCATTCACGTGAAGGGCGGGTCGATGGAGCACTGTTCCGGATGCCTGGTCTCGTTAGCTCGTTATTCTGAGATCCGAACGAATCGTTTCAGCGGAGCTCGCTCATCGCGGGCTCGGATGCAGTCGTCGCGACGTGTCGCACGACTGCGAATTCAGAAGGTGGCAAACCACCTTCAACATGCCGGGGACGCAACAGCGTCGACGGCGCCTGTGCGGAAATGAGCGCAGCTACAATCTCCGCGGTGCGGGTTCTCAAAAGCTATCTGCTTAATGTCCCGACGCGCGAGTATAGGCAAGATGGGCGTTGCGCGTAAAACCGGAAAAGCGGGGGTCATCGAACAGGCGAGCGAACTACCGGCCGGATCGCGGCCGGAAGCGCCGAGCGCCGATCGGGCTTCGTATCGAACGATTGGCCCCGATTCAGAGGGTCAGCGCCTCGACAACTATCTGATTCGCATTGCCAAGGGTGTGCCGAAAAGCCACGTCTATCGCATCGTGCGCCAGGGCGAGGTCAGGGTGAACAAGGGCAGGGTGGCGGTCGATTACCGATTGGCAGCCGGCGACCAGGTACGCATTCCACCATTAAGACTGGCCGAGCGGGCGCCGACTCCGTTGGCTGCGGTGCCGAACGCGATGCCGCCGATCCTGTTTGAAGATGAACATCTAATGGCAGTCGACAAGCCCGCGGGGCTGGCCGCACATGGCGGCAGCGGTATCGCCCATGGGTTGATCGAGCGCGTGCGCGCGGCGCGGCCGAATCAGCCGTTTCTAGAGCTGGTACATCGGCTGGACCGTGAAACATCGGGCATCCTGCTGCTGGCAAAGTCGCGCCGTGCGTTGTTAGAGCTGCACGAGGATTTACGCGAAGGCCGCGTCGAGAAGCGCTACTCGGTACTCGTCAAGGGCGACTGGGTCAATGATCGGCAGCACGTTCGATTGCCGCTGACCAAGTACATCAATCGTCACGGCGAGCGCAGGGTCAGCGTCGACGCCGAAGGCATGGCCTCGCACACAGTTTTCAGCCTGATCAGGCGCTACGATGGTTTCTCTTTGCTCGAAGCCGACCTGAAGACCGGACGAACTCATCAAATCCGGGTGCACCTGGCGCACCTGGGATTTCCAATCGTCGGCGACGACAAATATGGTGATTTCGAGCTAAACAAACGATTGGCGCGCGGCACCCATGCGCCCAGTCTGCCGCGCCTGGCGCGCATGTTTCTGCATGCCGGTGCGATGCGTTTCGAGCATCCGGTGACGAGCCGGCCGATGGCACTGGCAGCGCCTTTGCCGAGCGAATGTTCAGCGTTTCTTAAAGCACTCAATGCGTCGCTTTGATCTGATCGTGTTCGATTGGGACGGGACAATCGTCGATTCGACGTCGAAGATCGCGGCATGTATTCGCAGCGCGGCCGCCGATCTCGAACTCACTGTGCCGACATTGGAACAGGCAAGCCACGTGATCGGGTTGGGGCTGCTCGATGCGCTGGCGCACGCGGTGCCCGGGCTTGCGACCGAGCGCGCGGAAGAGTTCTCGGCACGTTACCGGCATCACTATCTTGCATGCGAGCCGGAAATCGTGCTGTTCGAAGGCATGCAGGCGATGCTCGAAGAACTGCAATCGAGTGGCGCGTCCTTGGCGGTAGCAACGGGCAAGACCCGGCGCGGACTGGCGCGCGCGTTTGAGTCGACCGGGCTCGGCAAGCTGTTCGCTTCGTCGCGCTGCGCTGACGAAGCGCAATCGAAACCGCATCCGGCAATGTTGCTCGAGCTGGCCGACGAGCTCAACGTGCAGCCGCAAAGAATGCTCATGATCGGCGACACCACGCACGATCTGCAGATGGCCGTCGCGGCCGGTGCCTGCTGTGTCGGCGTGACCTACGGCGCACACCTGCACACACACCTCGCGCCGCATGCGCCGCTTGCACTGGTCGGATCCGTTCCGGAGCTACGCACGTGGCTGACGACGAATCTCTGATCGACATATGCGCGTCGTCTACGCTGCTCAATGGCGGCCACGGCGTTCGCTTCGAAGTTGATGTGGGCGGGCGTAATGCGCCGGCGTTCGCGATCCGGTACGGAGGGCGGGCGTTCGCGTATCTGAATCGCTGCGCGCATGTGGCAATGGAGCTCGATTGGCAGCCCGGGATGTTCTTCGATTTCGATGCCGAGTATCTGCTGTGCTCGACGCACGGCGCGTTTTACGATCCCGTCACCGGGGCGTGCCAAGGCGGCGCGTGCGTGGGCCACGGCGGACTGCGTGCGCTGCAAGTCGTCGAACGTGACGGCCGCGTTATGTGGCGGCCTGATGGCTATGCCGAGCCCGCCGTGGCCGTATTATCCGGCGAGTAAGCAGAACACCGCGGGCCGCTTCGTCAACGGTGGTCGCGCATCGGCCGGGCGCTGGCGCCACTCGCCGACGGTGCGCTGAGTCACCGACTCTCCGTCACCGGTCAGATCAACTGCGACCGCCAGCCGCGTAGTCGGTGCACAGCGCTGCAGCAATGCATCGAACAGCACTTCGCTTCGATACGGCGTCTCGATGAATAACTGCGTTTCGCCGTCCTTCGATTCGCGTTCCAGCGCAGTAATAGCGGCGTTGCGTTCCGCGGCAGCGATCGGCAAATAGCCGACAAAGCGGAAGCGCTGCCCGTTCAAGCCGGAGCCCATCAGTGCCAGCAGGATTGACGAAGGGCCGACCAGCGGCGCAACGCGCCAACCATTGTCGTGCGCCGCAGCCACCAGCGTTGCACCCGGGTCGGCCACTGCAGGACATCCGGCTTCAGATACGACCGCGATATCGGCGCCGCGGGTCAGCGGTGCCAGCCACTGCGCGATATCCTCTGCGCGTGGCTCATGCCCGATTTCGACGATCGATAGATCACGCAACGGGCGCGGATGTTCTAGTCGCCTCAAAAACGCGCGCGCAGATTTCGCATCTTCCACCAGGAAGTGCTCGATGCGCCGGGCGATGGCGACTACATCAGCGGGTAATGCAAGCTGCAGCGAGCTGTCCGCAATCGGTGACGGCAGCAGATAAAGCGTGCCGATTATTGGTGCACCCTTGGCTGTGCGCGCCGTCCCGCCAAGCGGGAGCGAGCCCGCCTTCGGGTGGCCGGGCGGCGCGCTCATTGGGCAACATCCGGCTTGACGCGACCGTAGCGAGGTGTTGCGGTAGCGGACTGACTTCCGTGCCCTTGTGCGAACTGCCTGGTGCGCTGGCCCTTCGAGGGCCCGCATGAGACCCGCAGCGCACGAGGCGCCGGAAGACCCAGACGGGCTACAGGATGTCGCGCCACGGGGTCACAACCAGAGCGCCGATCAATGAGCGACCCGCGTGGGCTTCCGGCACGGCAAGTCTTACTCCTTTTTGCTGGAGGTTGTCTATGGATCAGTGGTTCGTAGGTTTGGACTGGGCGTCGAGCACGCACGCGCTGTGCGTGCTCGACGCCGCCGGTGCAGTGCACGAGCGCTTCGAGATCGCGCACGATGCTGCGGGG
>CAZKNV010000216.1:1444-4129 GCA_964554145.1 uncultured Burkholderiaceae bacterium | reverse complement strand
AGTCATCGATTTGCCGCAGCCCGATTCCCCCACCAGGGCGAATGTTTCGCCGCGCTCGATCGTCAGCGACAGCGCATCGACCGCGCGCACGACGCCGGTATCGGTGTCGAGTACGGTGCCGAGATTTTCGACGGCGAGCGCAGCGCTGCTCATGCGGCTTCCTTCAGCAGCCGTCGCGGCCGGAAGACCCGTGCGCGCGGATCGAACGCTTCGCGCACAGCGTCGGCGAAGAGATTCGCGGCCAGCACCAGCGCGAGCATGAAGGTGAACGCAGTCGCCAGGTTCCACCAAACGGCCGGATCGCGTGCCATCTCGCTGCGCGCGAGGTTGATCATTGAGCCGAACGATGACGAGTTCGGATCGACGCCGACACCGACGTACGACAGCACCGCCTCGTAAAGTACCAGCGCCGAAAAGTCGAGCACGGCAACGATCAGCACCAGGTGCATCACGTTCGGGAGGACGTGGCGTCGCATCACGCGCCACTTGCTGACGCCGAATGCGCGCGCCGCCTGCACGTAGTCAAGCTCGGCAATCTTCAGGGTCTCGGCACGCAGCAGCCGGCACAACGTGGCCCAGCCGGTGACGCCGAGGATCAGGCACAGCAGGAACAATCGAAACTCGGCGCGCTCGACCCCGGTTTCGAAATCATCGGCGTGCTGATCGATATACACATTGACCAGCAGCACGAATGCCGCCACCAGCAGGATCGGCGGAATCGACGACAGCACGGTGTAGAAGTACTGGATGCCGTCGTCGACCCAGCCCTTGAAATAGCCTGCAAGGATGCCGAGCGCGATCGCCAGCGGCAGGGTGGCAATCGTCGCCAGCGAGCCGATGACGACGGCGGTGCGAATACTCTTTAACGCCTGGTACAGCACGTCGTTGCCGGTGCGGTCGGTGCCGAACGGGTGGTAGTACGGCCATAGCGCCGCCAGCCAGCCGATGATCATTGCGACCACGATCGCGGTGATCAACATCGGTCGCCATGGCACCTCGGTCTCGCCGCGCGCGATCTGCGATAGTGAACTGCGTACGCCGCCATGCGTGCGGCCGCGCCAGGCTGCCACCGCAATCGCGATCGCAAGGGCGCCGAGCAGGCCGAGCAGTATCCCCTGAACCGAGCGCGCCGCAATGTCGGCTTTCCATTCACGTGCCGGATCTTTCAGGTGCGAGCCGCCATAGGCCAGGCGCGGATTGCCGCGCACCTCCTGCCCGTCGACCACCTGCGTTTCCTTCTGGAAAGACCAGTACGCCAGAGGCGTTGAGTAGGTCTTCTCGCGGGCTTCGATCGCGTGCGCCATCAAGACATCGAAGATCGAAAGAGTGCGCGTGGCATACGCGGTCTGCGCATCGGCCGCAGCCCCTTCGACCGCAGCTAACTGCGGGCGAAAGTGCACCGAATCAAGCAGCGCAATCGTGATGAAAACACCGAGCACGACCGCCGCGCACATCGCTGGCGTATCGCGTACGACGTGCAACCAATTGGCTCGCACTCTCACATTGCGTCGCGCACGCCAGATGTAGACAGCGACGCCCGCGACCACCAGCCACAGCACGAAGTCGGTCCATAGGAAAACAAACTTAGGCATACGCTTTTCGTCGCCCCGGCCCCGGATCAAGGTCCGGGGCAGGCTGCGGCCGGGGCCTAATCTTCAGCGCCGAAAATTGGGTCCCGGCCTGCGCCGGGATGACGTCGTCTAGGCTTGCGCTCATCAAGCCAATCGCACTCTCGGATCGACGAAGGTGTATGCGATGTCGGTGGCCAGGTAAGCGATGATGTACAGCAGGGATCCCAGGAAAACCATCACGTGCACGATCGCGAAATCCTGCCCGTTGATAGCTTCGATCACATAAGTGCCCAGACCCGGAATACCGAAGAACGACTCGAACACGATCGAACCGAGGAACGCATACGGCAGCAGGGCGCTGACATGCGTCAGCACCGGCAGCCACGTGTTGCGCAGCACGTGCCGGAACAGCACCACCGCTTCGGACAAGCCTTTGGAGCGCGCGGTGCGAACGTAGTCCTTGCCCGCTTCCTCGAGCAGCATCGCGCGAAAAAGCCTGGCTTCGGAGCCAAGTTGAAAAACGATGCCGACGATGATTGGCAGCGCAAGAAACTTCAGCAACGTCAGGCCGGGCACGAAGCCCGATAGCGGCGCCAGCTTCAGCATCTTGCCGAAGAACCATTGAGCCATGATGATGTAGAACAGGCTCGAGATCGACATCATCACAACACACAGCACCGTGCCCCAGAAGTCGAGATAGCTGGCACGGAAAAACACCAGCAGCAGCGAAAATGCGATGCCGACCAGCACCGTCAGCAACAGCATCGGGCCGGCCAGCGACAGACTTACGAGCAGGCGGCTGCCGATCTCGTGCTGGATGTCACGGCCGCTGTCACTGGTGCCGAAGTCGAGCGTGAACAGTCGCAGCGAGCGGTCGTAGAAAATCGTCTGCGTGATCTTCTCGATACCGTCGGCGTCACGGTTGAGCCACAGTGGCTTGTCGTAGCCGCGCTCGGCCTTCCACTTTTCGATCGCGTCGGCCGACACGCGCTTGCCGCCGATGTTCAACCGCGCGATGTTGTCGGGCGAATTGACGGCGAAGAACAGCGTGAATGTCAGCAGGTTGACGCCGATCAGAATCAGCGCCGCATACAGGCAGCGGCGAAGGATGTAG
>CAZKNV010000216.1:0-1344 GCA_964554145.1 uncultured Burkholderiaceae bacterium | reverse complement strand
GTCGCCAGTCCGCGCGACGCGTTTTCGCGCTCGCGCCGTTTCCACGTCCGGAAGGCAGGGACCACCGCCGCCATCAACACCAGCGCGATCAGCACGACCGGCCACCAGATCGGCCGATTCCACTCGGCAATCTTCGATGCTCGCAGTGCCGGATCGACCTTCATGTACATCAAGCGGTCCAGCACGACCGGGCCGGGCTTGACGTTGCCGACCCACTGATGGTGAACCGAACCCGCCAACGGGTTGTAGCCGAACGCCCAGGGCGCATCCTGCTGCACGATCGCGACCAGGCGATCCATCACCTGCTGCTTGCGCGGGCCGTCGTCCAGAAACTGAAGTTCTGAAAACAGCTTGTCGAACTCCGGGCTTTGATAGTTGGCAGTGTTGTTGCCGTTGCCCTGCGTCGCTGCTTGAGAATTCGGGCCATACAACAGGAACAGGAAGTTTTCCGCGTCCGGGTAGTCAGCGAACCAGCCCCACCAGAAAATCTGCAGGCTTCCGCTGTCGGCTTTTTGCTGGAAGCGGTTGTAATCGGTGGCGCGCAGCTCGAGCTGCACATCGAGTTTGCGAAACTGCTTGACCATCCATTCGACTTCCGCCTTCAGCTCGGGAGTCAGCGCGCGCTGGTAGTCGTAGTTCAGCACAAGGGGCTGGCCGGTCTGAGCATCTCGCCCACCGGGGTAGCCGGCCTCGGCCAGCATTTGCTTCGCCACTTCGATCGACTTGCGTTTCGGCTTGCCGTCGACGACGTCGTACACCACGCGGTTGATCGCGTCTCTGCGAAAGCCGAACACTTCCGGCGGCACCGGGCTCATCGCCGGCACACCGGCCGCCTTGCTTTCGAACACACGCACGAATTCTTCCCAGTCGATCGCGATCGACAAGGCCTGCCGCAGCTTGCGGTTGCGCATCTGCTGCTCGGGCGTCTTTCCTTTACCGATCACCGGATCCCACCAGTTGAATCCCAGATACCAGTTCGAGATTTCCAGCGTGCGCGGCATCTGGATGCCGCGCTCGGTGAACAGCTGCGCAACCTCAGCGGAGTTCTTCGCGTCGTAGTCCAGATCCTGCAACCAGTCGAAGCGCGACACATCCGGGTTGTCGTAATAGCCTTGCATGAACTTGGTCTTTTGCGGAATTTTTTCCTTCTCGAGCGTAAACACGATACGGTCGATAAATGGCATTGGCTTGCCGCAATCGGCGACGAGTCCGGACGCCTGATCTTCGGCTTCACCCTCGCACGGATACGGCTCGCCGCGAAAGTTCGGATTGCGCGTCAGCACATGTCGGCGGTTCACCTGCGATTCGGTCAGCATGAACGCGCCGGTGCCGACCGGCCAGTCG
>CAZKNV010000215.1:0-4131 GCA_964554145.1 uncultured Burkholderiaceae bacterium | reverse complement strand
GCTCCGCTCCTCGACGACGACTCAAAGGCGGCGCATCTGCGCCAGCCGCTGCTGTGGAGACTTGGTCACTGTGCGGCGCAGAAAATGACAACGCCCCCTTGCTTTTGTACAGCGCCGCTCCGCGCGGCCGCTCCGAAGGAGCGGCGCCAAACTAATCACTGCGAGTGCACGTGCGAGCCGAAGGCTCGCGTACACGAGCAGTGCCTCGCATGAAACACGCCGTCAAGCACATTCACTTCGTCGGCATCGGCGGCAGCGGCATGTCCGGCATTGCCGAAGTTCTGCTTACTCTCGGCTATCGAGTCAGCGGCTCGGATACTGCTGCCACGGCGATAACTCGGCGACTGGCTCAATTGAATGCAACCGTCACTCAAGGTCATCGTGCCGAAAATCTTAACGGTGCCGATGCGGTCGTCGTTTCCAGTGCGGTGTCCGAGGACAATCCGGAGGTGGAGGAGGCGCGCGCGAAGCGCATTCCAATCGTGCCGAGAGCAGTAATGCTGGCCGAGTTGATGCGCCTGAAGCAGGGCATCGCTATCGCGGGTACGCACGGCAAGACGACCACCACCAGCCTGGTGGCGAGCGTGCTCGCCGCCGGCGGTCTCGACCCGACCTTTGTGATAGGCGGCCTTCTCAATTCCGCCGGCGCCAATGCGCGTCTTGGAAGCGGCGACTACATCGTGGTCGAAGCCGATGAATCGGACGCTTCATTCCTCAATTTGAATCCGGTGATCGCCGTCGTGACGAATATCGACAACGATCACATGGAAACCTACGGCCACGATTTCGCGCGGCTGAAGCGGGCGTTCGTCGATTTCCTGTTGCGGTTGCCGTTCTACGGCACTGCGGTCGTATGCGTCGACGATGCAAACGTCCGCGAGATTTTGCCGTCGGTGCCTAAACCGTTGCTGACCTATGGTTTTGCCGACGACGCGCAGATTCGCGCGTTCGATGCACAGGCTGACGCAATGAAGATGAAGTTTCGCGTTGCGCGCGAGGGCGCTGCCGAACTTGCGGTCACGCTGAACCTGCCCGGCATGCATAACGTATCCAACGCGCTGGCCGCGATTGCGGTCGGCACCGAACTCGGCGTTCCGGATGCGGCAATCGTCGGCGCGCTGGCGGATTTCACCGGCGTCGGCCGCCGCTTTGCTCGGCATGCCGATCTGCCGGCGCCGACGGGCGGCCACTTTGCGTTGATCGACGACTATGGACACCATCCGGCAGAAGCAGCGGCCACTTTGCAGGCTGCGCGCGCCGCGTTTCCGCAGCGGCGAATCGTGCTCGCGTTTCAGCCGCATCGTTACACGCGCACGCGCGACAGCTTTGAAGATTTCGTGCGAGTGCTGTCGGCCGCCGATGTGTTGCTGCTGCTTGAGGTCTATCCGGCCGGCGAAGCGCCGATCGTGTTGGCCGACGGCCGCTCGCTCGCACGCGCGATTCGCGTGGCGGGCAAGATCGAACCGATCTTCGTCGAGGCGATCGACGAGTTGCCTGCAAAGCTGCTCGATGTCGTGCGGGACGGCGACGTCGTAATCGCGATGGGCGCCGGCTCGATCAGCCAACTGGCGTCGAAGCTCACCGGCGGAGGCGGCGAGTGACGCCTGCCACACAGCAGTTCGGCAAAGTCGGCGTGCTGTTCGGTGGCCGCTCATCGGAGCGCGAAGTGTCGATCATGTCCGGCACCGGCGTGTTAAACGCGTTGCGCTCGCGCGGTGTCGATGCGCATGCATTCGATCCCGCCGTGCAGTCGCTGGGCGAGCTCGAAGCGGCGCGGTTTGATCGCGTTTTTATCGCGTTGCATGGTCGCGGCGGCGAAGACGGCGCGATTCAGGGTGTGCTCGAGACACTGCGGATTCCGTACACCGGCAGCGGGGTGCAGGCGTCTGCCATCGCAATCGACAAGGTATTTACCAAGCGCATCTGGGAAACGCACAAACTGCCGACGCCGCGCTATCGGATGGTCGAATCCGCCGAGCGCGCGCACTTGAACGAAGTGGCTGATGATCTGCGTCTGCCCTTGATCGTCAAGCCGCCGAACGAAGGCTCGACGATCGGCATCACCCGCGTCCGTGGTTACTCCGACATGACGCATGCATTCGAGCTGGCGCGCAAGTATGACGACGCAGTGCTGGCCGAGGAATTCATCGAAGGCCGCGAGTTGACGTGCGCGATCCTGGGCGAAGGCAAACGCGCGGAAGCATTGCCATTGGTCGAGATCCAAGCGCCCGGCGCGAACTACGACTATCACAACAAGTACTTCGGCGAAGAAACGAAATACCTGTGCCCGGCGCCGCTCGACGCTGCGCTCGGCGAATCGATCAAGGCGCTGTCGGTGCGCGCATACAACGCACTTGGCGCGCGCGGCTGGGGCCGGGTCGATGTCATGTTGTCAAAGCACGATGAGCCGACCTTGCTGGAGCTCAACACATCGCCCGGCATGACCGGGCACTCGCTGGTACCGATCGCGGCACGCGCGGTAGGCACTAGCTACGAAGACCTTGTGCTGCGCATTCTTGCGCTCGCCACGCTAGATGAGCGAAAGGGGTCGCGATGAGCCATCCGCTCGGCCGCCCGAAGGATGGCTCGCTCCCGCTTGGCGGGACGGCGCGCAGCGCCAAGGGTGCCCCCATCAGCGCACTCGCGATGAATCGATTGGCGGCGCTGTGCGTTGCGATCGCGCTGGCGGCCATCGCCGGTGCCGCGTTGTTCAGGCTCGCGCATCAGCCTCAGTTTCAACTGCAGCGCATCGATGTTCGTGGCGACCTTCGCCACGTCACGGCTCCGTCGGTGCGAGCTGCGCTGGCCGGGCGGCTCTCAGGGAACTACTTCACGATCCGGCTCGAAGAAACGCGCCGCCTGTTTGAAACAGTGCCATGGGTTGCGCAGGCATCGATACGCCGTGTGTGGCCGAACCGCTTGCTCGTTACCTTGACCGAGCATCGCGCGCTTGGCGTATGGGGAGACGGGCGGCTGTTGTCCGATCGCGGCGAGCTTTTCGTTGCCAATCCCGACGAAGCGGAGATCTACGGCCCGTTGCCCGAGTTCAGCGGCCCCGCCGATAGCGCCAAGGATGCCGTGCGCCGTTACTACGAACTATCGACGCAATTGGCCGCCTTGTCGTTGCGCATCGACGCGATCGATATCTCGGATCGCAAAGCATGGTCATTGCATGTGTCCGATGAAGCGACAGGAGCAAGCCGGAGCCGCATCGAACTCGGGCGCGATGGCGCGGCAAGTTTGGATGGGAAGACAGCGCTGGCACAGCGCGTTGCGCAGATTGTCGCTGCTTACCCCTCGATCGTCGCGCAAGTGGGCGGTCTGCCGGCGCGCATCGACGCGCGCTACCCGAATGGCTTGGCAGCATCGTTCCCGGCCAAGCCCGCTGTGACGACAAGCTCACCGAAGTCTGAGCGCGCGCTCCGCCAATGAGAAACGAGAGCAAGGACTTGATCGTTGGATTGGATATCGGCACCTCGAAGGTCGTGGTCGCGGTCGCTGAAGTGCTCGCCGATGGACGATTCCAGGTGATCGGCCTCGGCCAGGCGGAGTCGCAGGGATTGCGCAAGGGCGTGGTAGTCAATATCGAGGCCACCGTGCAGTCGATACGCCGTGCGCTCGAAGAGGCCGAGCTGATGGCGGCGTGCCAGATCAAGGACGTGTTCACCGGTATCGCAGGCAGCCACATCAAGAGTTTTAACTCGAGCGGCATGGTCGCCATCAAGGATCGCGAAGTCGCGGCGTCCGATGTTTCGAGAGTGATCGAGACCGCGAAAGCGGTCAATATTCCGACCGATCAGCAGGTGCTGCATGTGCTGACGCAGGAATTCATCGTCGACGGCCAGGAGGATATCCGCGAGCCGATCGGCATGAGCGGGGTGCGGCTCGAAGTGCGCGTGCATATCGTCACCGGTGCGGTGAGCGCCGCGCAGAACATCATCAAGTGTGTGCGCCGTTGCGGCCTCGAAGTGCAGGATCTGATCCTGCAGCCGCTCGCATCGTCGTTGTCGGCACTGACGTCTGACGAAAAGGAACTCGGCGTCGCACTGGTCGACATCGGCGGCGGCACGACCGATATCGCGATTTTCACCGGCGGCGCGATCCGCCATACCGCGATCATTCCGATTGCCG
>CAZKNV010000214.1:0-4136 GCA_964554145.1 uncultured Burkholderiaceae bacterium | reverse complement strand
CAGGCACGAAGTGCCCGACGACGTAGGCGGCGCAGCTGTGCCAGCCGCTGCTGCGTGGTGACATCGCAAAACTTGCGTCAGCCAACGCGCGGATTCGGTATTACAGGCTGCTCGCTAGGCTTCGCGTCGTAACTCCAGCGGTTTTTCCACGCAGCGAGGATCGAGTCCGGATACGCTGCCCGCCCGCGGCTGCCGTTGTACCGGCCGAGCGCCATGAATAAATCGCCGCGCTCGATATCCAGATAGTGCCGCAGGATCACGGTGCCGTAACGCAGGTTGGTGGGCATTGAAAACAGATGCCGTGATTCGCCGTCGCCGATGACTCGCGTCCAAAATGGCATCACCTGCATCAAGCCGCGCGCGCCTGCGATCGAGATCGCATATTTGCGGAAGTTGCTTTCGATCTGGATCAGTGCCAGCACCAGCTGCCGATCGAGCCCGGCGCGGATGGCTTCGTAGTCAAGTGTTTTCAGGAACTCGACGCGTGCCGAGTAGTCGCCGACTTTATTGCCAAGCCGCTCGGACATCTCGCCTACCCACGCCAGATATGCGATGCGCTCCTCGATCTTGTCAAAACGCCGCGCCGGCGGGCGTGTGTCGGCTATCTGCGCTGCTAGCGCGACTCGCACCGCTCCGGCCATCGGCTCGTATTGTTGTGCTCCGGCATGTGCCCTGGACGGCATTAGCATCGGCGCTGCAGCGAGCGTGCTACCTGCGATCAATAAACGTCGGCGCGAGATTGCGATCGGCTGCATCAAGGCCGCGCCAGTTGTGCGCGCACAAACTCGAACGCTTCGCCAACCTGTATCGCCGTCGTCTGCAGCGATCGGCGATTCACGTACTCGACGTTGCCTTCCTTCAAGCCTCGTTCGCCGATCGTGATTCGATGCGGAACGCCGATTAGCTCCATCTCGGCAAACATCACGCCGGGCCGCTCATCGCGATCGTCGAGCAGTACATCGACACCGGCTGACTGCAGCTGCGCATACAGCTGGTCGGCCACCTGCCGCACCTGCTGCGATTTAACGTAACCGATCGGCGTCACGACGACTGCGAACGGCGCAATCGAGTCGGGCCATACGATGCCCTTGTCGTCATGGTTCTGCTCGATCGCTGCGCCAAGCAAACGCGTCACGCCGATGCCATAGCTTCCCATCCGCATCAATTGCGACTTCCCGGCTTCGTCCGTGTAGCGAACATTCATGCTCTCCGGATACGGCAACCCGGAGAACACATGTCCCACCTCGATGCCGCGTTGAATAGCGAGCACGCCCTTGCCGTCGGGCGATAAATCGCCGGCGATCACGCTGCGCACATCGGCGACGATCGGCTCGGCGAGATCGCGGCCCCAGTTGACACCGGTGTAGTGAAAGTCTTCATCATTCGCACCGCTGACGAAATCGCTCATGTTGGCGACGGTTCGATCGGCAACAACGGTGACCGGCCCTGATGTGCCAATCGGTCCGAGATAACCCGGCTTGCAGCCAAAGTGTTGCAGGATTTCGGCTTCGGTCGCGAAGCGAAATCCACCGTTTAATCCCGGCACTTTGCTGACCTTGACTTCATTTAGCTCGTGATCGCCACGGATCAGCACCAGCCAGATTCGGGCGGCGCCGGCCTCTGGGTCATCCACCGCCAGCACGATCGATTTCACCGTGCGCGTCAGTGGAATCCCGAGCAATAGCGCGACGTCTTCGCACTTTTCCTTACCGGGTGTCGGCGTTTTGCGCAGCTCTTCCTTCGCCGTCGCGCGCGCTTCGAGCAACGGCAAAGCTTCCGCCAGCTCGACATTGGCCGCGTAATCGGAAGTGGGGCAATACGCGATCGCGTCTTCGCCGGTATCGGCGATCACCTGAAACTCATGGCTCGCCGTGCCGCCGATGGTGCCAGTATCGGCGGCGACCGCGCGAAACTTCAGTCCCATGCGCGCGAAGATTCGGCCATACGCGTCGTACATCGCCTGATAACTCTCGCGCGCGCCTTCATCGTCGCGGTCGAACGAATACGCATCCTTCATCGTGAACTCGCGGCCGCGCATCACCCCGAAACGCGGCCGCCGCTCATCGCGAAACTTGGTCTGGATGTGATAAAAGTTGACCGGCAATTGCTTGTAGCTACCAATCAGCTCGCGCACGATATCGGCGATCACTTCTTCGCTGGTCGGCTGCACGATAAAGTCGCGCTCGTGCCGGTCTTTCAGTCGCAGCAGCTCGGCACCCATCTTCTGCCAACGGCCTGATTCAATCCAAAGCTCAGCCGGTTGCACGACCGGCATCAGCAGCTCGACTGCGCCGGCGCGATTCATCTCTTCGCGAATGATCGTTTCGATCTTGCGAATCGAACGCAACCCGATCGGCATGTAGGTGTAGATGCCGGCCGCCAGCCGCCGGATCATCCCCGCGCGCAGCATCAGCGAATGGCTGATGACCTCGGCATCGGCCGGCGCTTCTTTAAGGGTGGAAATGAAAAACTGGCGCGCGCGCATCGCTGAACAACGTCGTTAACCTCGCTGAAAGTGTCCCTATAATCGGCCGCAGATATTAAAGGTTCAGGGGTTGGCATGCTGGACAAGGACGGGTACCGCCCGAACGTCGGCATCATCCTGCTTAACAGTCGCAACGAGGTCTTCTGGGGCAAGCGCGTCAAACAGCATTCGTGGCAGTTCCCGCAAGGCGGGATCAAGTACGGCGAATCGCCCGAGCAAGCGATGTATCGCGAGCTCGGCGAGGAAATCGGACTCAGCGCCGATCATGTGAAGCTGGTCGGCCGTACTCGCGAGTGGCTGCGTTATGACGTGCCGGACCTGTGGATTCGCCGCGAGCTGCGAGGCAACTATCGCGGGCAAAAGCAGATCTGGTTTCTGCTGCGGCTGATTGCGCGCGATTGCGACGTCTGTCTGCGGGCAACGACGCATCCGGAATTCGATGCCTGGCGGTGGAACGAGTATTGGGTGCCGCTCGATGCGGTCATCGAATTCAAGCGCGATGTGTATCAGCAGGCGCTCGCCGAGCTGTCGCGCTTCGTGTTCAAGCCGGTGCGGCCACATACGAGACCAGGCCGCGCTCGTCCGCCGACTGTCGATACGCCGGCGGCGGTCGCGGTCGCGGTTGGCCCCGTGTCGGTTTCCGAACCGCCGAGCGAGACTGCCTGACTCTGTAGCACGCGGCGCTACAAGAGCACCAGGTTGTCGCGGTGGATCAGTTCCGGCTCTTCAATGAAGCCGAGCACATTTTCTATCTCGGTTGTCGGCTTGCGCGCGATCAACCTACTTTGCGCGCTTGAATAGTTGGCAAGTCCGCGCGCAACTTCGCGCCCGTCACCGTTGACGCAGGCGATGACGTCACCGCGCCGAAACTCTCCGACCACGTTAACGACTCCGATCGGCAGCAGGCTTTTGCCGCTGGCAACCAACGCGCGCACAGCACCCTCGTCGATCACCACTTGTCCCTTGCATTGAAGGTGGCTTGCCAGCCATTGTTTGCGCGCGGTCAGGATTGCCGTGGCGGCCGTCAACTGCGATCCGATCGATTCGCCCTGAGCCAGGCGAATCAGGACGTCCGGCTCGCGGCCGGCTGCAATAACGGTGTGCGCGCCGCTGCGCGCCGCGCGTTTTGCGGCCAGCACCTTGGTGAGCATTCCGCCGCGCGCGATACCGCTGCCGGCGCCTCCCGCAATGGCCTCCAGCGATGAGTCACCGGCCACCGCTTCGCGGATCACCGTCGCGTTCGCATCGCGCCGCGGGTCGGCCGAATACAGTCCCGCCTGATCGGTCAGGATGATCAGCGCATCGGCTTCGATCAGATTGGCAACCAGCGCACCGAGCGTGTCGTTATCACCGAACTTGATTTCGTCGGTCACGACCGTGTCGTTTTCGTTGATGACCGGTACGACGCCGAGATCGAGCAATGTAAACAAGGTCGAGCGTGCGTTCAGGTAGCGCACTCGATCGGCGAGGTCGGCATGCGTTAACAGCACTTGCGCAGTTTGCACATGGTGCGTGCGAAAGCTCGCTTCGTAAGCCTGCGCCAGGCCCATCTGCCCGACGGCCGCGGCCGCCTGCAACTCATGAATTTCGTGGGGTCGGCGCGTCCAGCCCAGCCGCCGCATGCCTTCGGCAATCGCGCCGCTCGATACGA
>CAZKNV010000213.1:0-4141 GCA_964554145.1 uncultured Burkholderiaceae bacterium | reverse complement strand
GCGTTTTGTGGCGGTATTCGCACCATTGCACGACCGGGCAGCGCCAGCACTCGGGCACGCGCGCCTTGCAGATGTAACGCCCGTGCAGGATCAGCCAGTGATGCGCGTTGGGTTTGAATTCGTCCGGCGTGAATTTGATCAGCCGGCGTTCGACTTCTTCCGGGTCGTCTCCCGGCGCCAGGTTGGTACGGTTGGCAACGCGAAATACATGGGTATCGACCGCGATCGTTGCCTCGCCGAACACGGTATTTAGCACCACGTTCGCGGTCTTGCGCCCGACGCCCGGAAGCGCTTCCAGCGCATCGCGATCGCGCGGAACTTCACCGCCATGCTGGTCGAGCAAGGCCTGTGACAGCCGAATGACATTGCGCGCCTTGGCTCTGTAAAACCCGGTCGAGCGGATGTATTCGGCAAGCCGTTCTTCGCCCAGCTTTACGATGGCTCGCGGCGTATTCGCGATCTTGAACAGGACGCGTGTGGCGGCGTTAACGCCCTTGTCGGTCGCCTGTGCCGACAGAACGACCGCAACGAGGAGCTCGAACGGCGTGGCGTAGAGAAGCTCGGTGGTCGGATGCGGATTGCGCGCGCGCAGCGCTTCGTAAATCGCGCGGCGCTTGGCGGGATTCATTGCGCGGTGGCGGCCCGCCGCTGTCTTGCACGCTCGATGGCGGCTGCGACCACTGCGTTCTTTTGATCGATCGCAGGGGTCTTCGCGGGCGGCTGCTCCACGGTCGAGCGCAGTCGCTGGCGCCGGGCATAAAAGCGGTCGCGTGCGGCATGCGCATCGCTCGCCGTCCATGGGCGAACAGGCTCGACCGGAACCATGGCAATGCAATCCATCGGGCACGGCGGCAGGCACAGATCGCACCCGGTGCAGCGCGACGCGATCACCGAATGCATGCGCTTGGAGCTGCCTATGATCGCGTCGACCGGGCACGCCGGAATGCACAGCGTGCATCCGATGCAAAGGGCTTCGTCGATCACCGCCACCATAAGCGGTTGCTCGACGCCGTTCGCAGGATTCAACGGCAGCGCGGGCCGATTCGTCAGCTTCGCAAGCTGCTCGATGCCGGCGGCACCGCCGGGTGGACACTGGTTGATATCCGCTTCACCGCCCGCAATGGCCTCGGCATAAGGACGGCAGCCGTCGTAACCGCACTTCGTGCACTGCGTCTGCGGCAACAGCGCGTCGATTCGATCGGCCAGCGTGAGAGTCACGACACGTGCACGCTACGAGTTTGCGCGGATGAAGCCGGCAATCTCCGGCGCGATCTTCTGGCGCCAGCGCCGACCGCTGAAAATGCCGTAATGCCCGGCGCCTTCGGCCGTCATATGCCGCTTCTTCGCCTTCGGTATGTTCTTGCACAGCTCATGGGCAGCTTGCGTTTGCCCGCTGCCGGAAATGTCGTCGAGCTCGCCTTCGATCGTGAACAGCGCGACCGAGCGAATGTCTTCCGGCTTGACCAACTGTCCATGCACGCGCCATTTGCCGTCCGGCAGTTGATGTTCCTTAAACACGACTTTGATCGTGTCGAGGTAGTACTCGGCCGGCAGGTCGATCACCGCGTTGTATTCGTCGTAGAACTCGCGATGATCTTCGGCATCCTGCTGATCGCCCTTGACCAGGTCGAGGTAGTAGTCCCAATGCGACTTCAAGTGCCGGTCCGGATTCATCGCCACAAAGCCGGCGTGCTGCAGAAAACCCGGATACACCTTGCGCAGATAACCGGGGTACGCCGCCGGCACCTTGAAGATCACGTGATTCTCGAACCAGTGCAGGTTTTTTCGCATCGCCAGCGCGTTGACCTGGGTTGGATTACGGCGCGGATCGATCGGCCCGCCCATCATCGTCATTGTCTTCGGCAGCTTGGGATCCTTGCTGCTTGCCATCAACGAAATCGCCGCGAGCACCGGCACCGTCGGCTGGCAAACGGATATCACGTGGACATCGGGACCGAGCAGCCGCACGAACTCGATCACGTAATCGACATAATCGTCCAGATGAAACGGACCCTCGGAGATCGGCACCATTTTGGCGTCGATCCACTCGGTGATATAGACATCGTGATTCGGCAGCAACGTGCGCACGGTGTCGCGCAACAACGTGGCGTGATGCCCGGATAGCGGCGCGACGATCAGCACCGTCGGGTCTACCGGCCGCTTTGCCGGCAAAGTGCGCTTGAAATGCAGCAGCCGGCAAAACGGCTTTGCGATGGCAACCTCTTCCGTGACCGGCACATCGACGTCGTCGATCCGGGTCGAAGTCAGGCCGAACTCCGGCTTCTGATACTGCTTGCCCAGGCGGTACAGCAGGTCGTAGCCCGCGGCGAGGCGGCGCGACAGCGGCGTGTACGCGAACGGGCTGTAAGGATTCGAAAACATCTGCGACGTTGCCTGTGCCCACGCCGAAAGCGGGTTCCAGAAACGACGCTGCAATTCATGCAGGTGGTAGAGCACCGAAGTCCTTCTAAGTGGAAAAGCAGTTAACGCTCGAGCAAGTGGCGCTTGTCGCTGACGTCTTTCCAATCATCGGCGTCGGGCGGATGCGGCTTCATGCGCGTGATCGACGGCCACTGCTTTGAAAGCTCGACATTCAGCGGAATCCAGTCGCGCTGATCCTCGGGCACGTCTTCCTCGGCATAAATGGCGTTAACCGGGCACTCCGGAATGCACACGGCGCAGTCGATGCACTCGTCCGGATCGATCGACAGCATGTTCGGGCCCTCGCGAAAGCAATCGACCGGACAAACGTCGACGCAGTCCGTGTATTTGCATTTGATGCATGATTCGACGACGACGTGCGTCATCCATGGACTCCACTGCCGCGTTGCTTGCAACGCACAAACCGCTATTCTAGCGAGTGATTGCTTTCAGAAAGTCGCCATGACAACCCGCCGCCAGCTTCTCGTAGCCTCTGCTCTCGCCGGTGCTGCAGCGGGCGTGCCGCTGTCCGGGCGATCGCAGGCAGGGCCGATTCGCATCGGCGAGATCAACAGCTACTCGACGATTCCGCAGTTCACCTTGCCGTACCGAATGGCTTGGCAGCTTGCGGTCGAAGAGGTCAACACTGCGGGCGGATTACTCGGGCGCAAGGTCGAAGTGATATCGCGCGACGATGCGGGCAAGCCGGAAGACGCGATTCGCCTTGCCACCGAGTTGATAACGAACGAAAAGGTTGCGCTGCTGACAGGTACATTTTTATCGAACGTCGGCCTGGCAGTGGCCGATTTCGCGTTGCGCAACAAGGTTCTTTTCGTGGCTGCCGAGCCGCTGACCGATGCGCTGGTGTGGGAGAAAGGCAATCGCTACACGTTTCGTCTTCGCCCCAGCACCTATATGCAATCGGCGATGCTGGTCGAAGAGGCGGTCAAGCTGCCGGCCAAGCGCTGGGCGATCATCGCGCCGAACTATGAATACGGCCAATCGGCGGTTGCCAATTTCAAGCAGTTGATGAAAGCGAAGCGGCCCGAGGTTGAGTTTGTTGCCGAACAATGGCCCGCGCTCGGCAAGCTGGAAGCGTCGAGTACCGTGCAGGCGATCATCGCATCGCGACCGAACGCGATATTCAACGTCACCTTCGGTGCCGATTTGCCACGGCTGGTGCGTGAAGGTAATTTGCGAGGATTGTTCCCGCGAGTGCCCGTGGTCAGCCTGCTGTCCGGCGAACCCGAGTATCTCGACGTGTTGAAGGACGAAACGCCGAAGGGCTGGATCGTCACCGGATATCCGTGGGATCAGATTTCGACACCCGAGCACTCGAAGTTTTTGAACGCGTACCGCAAGCGCTACAACGATTATCCGCGTCTCGGCTCGGTGGTCGGCTATTCGACGTTCATCGCGATCTTTGAAGCGATCCGCAAGGCGAAGTCGGTGGATACCGAAAAATTGATCGCCGCGCTGCGCGGGCTGCAATGGTCGACGCCGTTCGGCCCGGCACAATTCCGGTCGATCGACCAGCAATCGACGATGGGCGCGTACGTCGGCAAGCTCGACCAGCGCGATGGCAAAGGTGTGATGGTCGATTGGCGCTATGCCGATGGCGCGAACTATCTGCCGCCCGATCGCGAGGTCCTGAAAATGCGGCCGCCCGAAGCGCGGAATTAGGGCCTGTTCACCCTAAAACATGAGATGCGTTGGGTCG
>CAZKNV010000212.1:0-4144 GCA_964554145.1 uncultured Burkholderiaceae bacterium | reverse complement strand
CGATGATCGAGCGGGTGCTCGATACGCATTACTCGCCTCACTTTCACACCCTGGCTCCCAGTGAGCGTTCGTTGATAGTTTTCGAAACCGCCGAGTCGCTGCTGGCGCCGTTAATGGAGGACGTCGAACGTCGCTTCCCGGGAGTGCTTTCGTTCAGCCTGCCATCGGTCGGCGATGGCCAGGATGGAAAGGCGGCGCGACGCCACGTGGAGCTCGGAGTAAGGGGGGCGCAATCGTCGCTGGTTGACACTGCGTTCTGCGAATTGCGATTGCAGGTGCTGGCATTGGGTGTTGAGGTCGAGGCTTGATGCATCCCTGGCGCAACGTGTTAACCGATCCGGTCGGCGTGTTGATGCGCGGCCGCTGGCAGTTCGGCGTGCGGCAGGCAGCGATCGTCGCCATTGCCACCGTCGTTGCGATGGGCGGCCGGATTTTGCTCACTCCCTGGCTTGGCACGGAGCTGCCCTTTATCACCGTGTTTCCCGCAGTTGCAATCGTCGCGTTTTTTGCCGGCATCACGGCGGGCGGTGTAACCGCCATTGCAGGTGTCCTGTGGCTCGTCGCACCGTGGTGGCCGCCTTATCCACCGCCCGGTTTCGACTGGCAGGACGTTGCCGCGTTTATGCCCGCCGCATTCCTTGTCGCGTTCTTCAGCGGGCAAGGCCGTGACGGACCGGCCACCGCGTTCGATGCTGCCTCGACCAACGTAACGGTGCGCTCATTGCGCTTTTCGATGTTCATGGCGGCGGCATTGCCGACGTTGCTGCTGGTGGGCGCGGCCGCGGTGATCTACGCCCAGTCGTTCGACGATGCGCGGCTGCGCGTCGACCGCGAAGTTCGCATTGCGCAGGAACATGCATCCAAGGTGATCGAGAACAACGAGGCAATTACGCGCGCGGTGCTCGACCTCATATTGCCCTATACAGCCGAAGAAGTCGTATCGCGCGAGCGCGAGCTGCACGTGAGGCTCGCCGAACTTGGATCACGCCTGCCGCAAGTGCAATCGATTGTGATTGTCGACGCGGCCGGCAAGGCGCTCGTGTCGAGCCGCTTTTTTCCCGTGGCGAACGTCGATGTTTCGGATCGCGATTACTTTCGCCGGCATCAGGCGGGACGCGGTGGCACCTTTATCAGCGAGCCGCTGGTATCACGCACTACCGGAGAGTCAATTTTCACCGTCTCGCGCCGCTGGGAGCGCGACGGAAAGTTCGCAGGCATGGTGTCGGCATCGTTGTATCCCGCCTATTTTTCCGAGTTCTACCAAGGCCTCGCGCGGGACGACCCTGGTTTGACGGTCATGCTCGCTCGCAATGACGGTGCAATCATTGCACGCTGGCCGCAGACGGCGGGCGACGGCGCGCAGCTTGAGCCCGGCAGCGCGCTGCTGGCCGCGATGGCAGCCGGCGCGGTAGAGGGACAAATCGAAGGGGCTTCCGCGATCGATGGCGAAGATCGGCTGAATGCATTTCGGCGACTCGATCAGCATCCGCTGTACGTGTTGGCCGGAATCGATCGCGCCGAGATCGTCGCCAGTTGGCAGCGGCGGCTCGCGCTGCTCGCGGCGTTCACGTTGCCCATCTCGATGGCGCTGGTGTATGTCGCCTGGGTCGCCCTGCGCCGTACGCGGCGCGAACTGGCCGCTCAGCAAAGCTTGCAGCATGAAGTCGAACAGCGGGCGCGCGTGGAGACGGCGCTGCGCCATGTGCAGAAGCTCGAAGCGCTGGGGCGATTGACCGGCGGTGTCGCGCATGACTTCAACAATCTGCTGACGGTCGTCAATAACAACCTGCACTTGATGCAGCGGCTCAATCCGGCGCTCGACGGCAATAAACAACTCGCTGCAATCGGGCGCGCGGTTGCATCGGGTGAACGGTTGACTCGGCAGCTGCTCGCCTTTGCGCGGCGCCAGCCGCTGCAGCCGGAGGTCATCTTGCTGCAAGATCGGTTGCCGGCGTTATTGGCGCTGATCGCGCCGACCCTGGGAGCGCGAATAGAGTCTGCCGCGGACGTCGATGCGAAGACGAAGCCGGTGCTGGTCGATCCTGCCGAACTCGAACTCGCGGTCATCAACCTCGCGGTAAACGCCAAGGACGCCATGCAGGACGGCGGTCGATTGACATTAAGCGCGCGCAACTCGGTGTCCGGCGAAGTCGACATCGGCGGCGAGTTCGTCGTGTTGACCGTTGCCGATACAGGCAGTGGCATCGACCCTGAGTTGAGCGAGCGCGTCTTCGAGCCGTTTTTCACGACCAAGCCGTCAGGGCAGGGTACCGGTCTGGGACTGAGCCAGGTCTATGGCCTATGCACGCAGGCGGGCGGCACGGCGCGCATCGATTCGGTACCGGGACAAGGCACGCGGGTGCATCTTTATCTGCCGGCTGCAGAGCCCGTACCGCACGAGCCCGACGTGCGCACAAAGCCGGACGATCACGAACTCGTCTGCAATATCCTGCTGGTGGAAGACAACGAACAGGTCGCGGCGGCAACTCAGCCGCTGTTGCAAACGGTTGGATGCACCGTACAGTGGGCGCCGAGCGGCGACGCGGCACGCCTGATCATCGACGCGGATCCGGCGAAGTTCGACATCGTTCTCAGCGACATGGCGATGCCGGGCGACCTCGACGGTCTCGGACTGGCCGAGTATCTGCGCAAGCGATATCCCGGCGTTCAGGTGGTACTGATGACGGGCTATACGAATCAACTACAGGAAGCATCCGCGCGCCGCTTCACCGTGCTCGCAAAACCCTGCCCGCCCGATGCGCTGGTGAGCGCGATGCGTGAAGCACTGCGCAAACGCAAGGCACTCAAGGCGGAGTTGGTCGAGCGACAAGCTTTAGAAGGAGAAGCCTTATGAAACGTCTGGTGTGCATGGCCGTCCGGCTGCTGGTCGAGGCATTGCAAGGGGGCGGGCGTTTTTTTCGGCCAGTCGTGAACGCAGCCGAGACATAAAAAAAGCCCGATCGGTGAGGATCGGGCTTGGAAAGCACCACCCAAGGAGGAGACAGTAGGCGTTTGAGCGTTAACCCAAACAGTGGTGCCAAGGAGACAACCGTTACAGCGTCTTTGTACTCTCGATCATCGTCACAGTAAGCGCAGATTTGCCGAGTTTTTATTGTCGAACTTGCTGTTTACCTTAGGCGGCCTTGCGCTTCGCAGACGCCTTGGCGGAATCATTGGCGGCCGAGGCAGCCTTGATCGTCACCGACGTGGCGGAAGCCACATTCGACTCCGCCATTTCAACTGCTTGCCGGGTCGCACGAGCGAACGTGTCGTACGCGGTATTGGCTGCGGCGACTGCGCTTTTCAGCATCGACACAGCAGGCTCCGATCCTTGCGGCGAGTTTTTCGCGGCAAAGTCGATCAGCTGCGCCACTTTCTTGTTGTTCTCGGCAATCTGCGCCTCAACGATGCGCGACACTTCAGTGCTGGCGCCATTGGCGATGCTGTAAGCATTGCGCGAGTAGCTGACCGCTTTTTCCAGCGACGGCTGCGCCATGCTGCCGGAAATGGCGAGCAGCTCCTGCACGTCTCTCGCCGACATCATTGCCTGCGTGCGCTCGACGGATTCTTCGAGCGTGGCCTTGGCCGCGGCGAGGTTCAGTTCCATAAAACGCTCGGCGGTGTCAAACCAGGTTTGGCTCAGCGCGATCGCGGCGTCCATCTGTCCTTTTTGAATTTCCGTAAATTGCGCGGGGGTTGCAAACATTCAGTTACTCCTCAAGGTGGTTAACAATGGTCCCCTCTGCTCGGGGTTCGGGCTCGCATACGCAACGCAGGATTGCTGCATTGCACAAAGCGGTATTTTAGGGGTGGATAAAGCGAAGTCAAGGCGTTTTGACGCAGTGCACTAAATTGAAGGCTTTCAACAGCGATCACTTCGTATTGCCGCTGCCGGAAGGCTATGGCCGCGGCATCGACATGACGGTTTCGATTCACCTGCTGACCGTGCAGTTGGCCTACGCGGCGTGGGCGCGCAGGCACGCGAACGAACGCATCGGCAGCGCAGAGAAATCGCGTGCCTGATCATCCGTCGGCGTCGGAGTCGGCGATGCAGCGACGATGGCTGGCGGCAATGCCACTGGCGTTCGTGCTGCTATGGAGTACCGGCTTCATTGTTGCCAAGTACGCGGCACCGCACGCGCCG
>CAZKNV010000211.1:0-4176 GCA_964554145.1 uncultured Burkholderiaceae bacterium | reverse complement strand
CGCTGTTTTCGCACAGGTACGACATCGGTTGCTCGAACACGCGGCCGCCGCATTTCGGGCACGGGCCGATCGGCTTCTGGTTCGAAAAGTCGATCGGTTCGCCGCCCTCGCCTTCGTTCGTTTGGCCGAAATCGAATTCGAGCTTCAGCTCCGGCGTGATTTTCAGCACCGCTGCAAACGGCCGCCCCATCTTGCTGATAAAGCCGTTCAACGGACCGATCGTTCGATCGCGCAACAGCTGTTCGACTTCCTCGACCTCGAACGTGCGGCTGCCGGGGTGCTTGGAGAGCGAAAACTCGCACTTCGTGCACGCGTAGCGCCGGTAGTTCTCGACGATCTTGCCTTTGCAGTTCGGGCATGGTGTTGCCAGAGTCGCCGGATCGTCGATCGGCACCGTATTTGATTGATAACTCTTCGCGCGGTCGACGACTTTTTTCGTCATGCTCGCGATTTCTTTCATGAAACGATCGCGTTTCAGCTGTCCGTGCTCCATCAGCGACAGCTTGTGCTCCCACTCCCCGGTCAGCTCAGGTGCGGTCAACTCTTCGATATCGAGGCCCTTAAGCAACGTGATCAGGTCAAACGCCTTGCGCGTCGGCCGCAGATCCTTGCCGTCGCGCACCATGTAGCGCTGATCGATCAACCCTTCGATGATCGTCGAGCGCGTGGCTGGCGTGCCGAGTCCCTTGCCGGCCATCGCGGCGCGTAAGTCGTCGTCTTCGATCAGCTTGCCCGCGCCTTCCATCGCCGACAGCAAGGTCGCTTCCGTGTAGCGCGCAGGCGGGCGTGTGGCGAGTGCGACCGACTGCACGTCGGTCGCCCGAACGCGCTCACCCTGATCGATTTTCGGCAGCGACCCCTGCTCCTGCATCGCCTCGCGTCCATAGATCGCGAGCCAGCCAGGCTCGACCAAGACCTTGCCTTCGGTCTTGAACGAGTGACCTTCGACCTCGGTAATGCGGGTCGTCACCAGATACTCAGCCGCCGGAAAAAAGATCGACAGAAAACGTTTGACGACCAGGTCATACAACTTCGCTTCGACCTCGGACAGATGCTTCGGCGTCTGCAACGTCGGAATGATGGCGAAGTGGTCCGAGACCTTGGCGTTGTCGAACACGCGCTTGTTCGGCTTCACCCAACCTTGCTTGACGATTTTCTTCGCGAACTCACGATACGGCGCAGTGCCTCCGAGCGCATCCATCGTCTTGCGCACGGTGGCGACGTAGTCTTCAGGCAATGCACGCGAGTCGGTACGCGGGTAGGTGAGTACCTTGTGCCGCTCGTACAGCGCTTGCGCGATCGATAAGGTTGTCTTCGCGGAAAAGCCGAACTTGGAATTCGCTTCGCGCTGCAGCGATGTCAGATCGAACAGCAAAGGCGCCAGCTGCGTACTCGGTTTCGCTTCTTCGGTCGCCGTGCCGGTTTTGCCGCGACACGCGTCGGCGATCGCTGCCGCCTTCTTCGCGTCCCACAACCGCTCGGCGCGCGCATCGACGTCGTCGTTTTTCTTGAACTTTGGATCGAACCAACGGCCTTCGTAGGTTCCGGCTTTCGCGTCGAACGCTGCGCGCACTTCCCAGTAGTCGCGCGACACAAACTTCCGAATCTTGTCTTCGCGCTCGACGACGATCGCCAAAGTCGGCGTCTGCACGCGGCCCACCGTCGTCAGATAAAAGCCGCCTTCCTTGCTGTTGAACGCCGTCATCGCGCGAGTGCCGTTAATCCCGACCAGCCAGTCGGCCTCGGAACGGCTGCGCGCGGCATCCGCCAGCGGCATCATCTCGTCATCACTTCGCAACTGCTCGAACGCTTCGCGAATGGCAGCCGGCGTCATCGATTGCAGCCATAGCCTTCGCACCGGCTGCCGCGCCTTCGCCGCCTGCACGATGTAGCGGAAAATGAGTTCGCCTTCGCGCCCGGCATCGCATGCGTTGATCAACTGGCCGATGTCTTTGCGCTTTATCAGCCGCATCAGCACCTTGAGCCGGGCCTCGCTGCGGGCGATCGGCGCCAGATCGAAGTGCGGCGGAATGACAGGTAGGTGCGTGAAAGTCCATTTGCCGCGCTTGACGTCGTAGGCCTCCGGCGCCCGCAACTCGAGCAGATGGCCGACGGCCGACGACAGTACGTATTGGTCGTTCTCGAAGTAGTCCTGATGCTTGGTGAAGTCCCCCAGCGAGCGCGCGATATCCGCGGCTACGGAAGGCTTCTCGGCAATGATCAGTGTTTTCGACATGGATGATGCAAGTGCCCGCCGATTGAGGCGAGCCCGCTAGTTCCTTTTTTCAGCATAACAATTAAATGAAAACGCAACGCAAGTGGGGCAATGTCGCGCTTTTGCGTGCTCTTGTTCTGCGCGCGTACGCGCGTTGTTTGCGGTTCGTCTAGCGCGAACCGCAAATCCCGCCGATGAATCCGCCGGGACCACCGGCGGCTTCGCCGCCGATGTCCGGCGACATGCCCCCGGCATGTCGCTCGTCGCTCCGAAGCCTGCCCCGGACTTGATCCGGGGGGAGCGCGCCTAACTAATCGCTGTGAGTGCACGTGCGACCGCGTAGCGGTCGCGTACACGAACAGCGCAGCCTAATGCAGTTGCCGGTCGTCCCCCGCGCCAAGCAACTCTTCGAGCAGCAGCACGTCGATATCGGCCTGCTGACTCCACAGCACCATCAGCACGATCACTTTCAGCATTTCGAGCGAGATCGGTGTCTCGTCGGTGGCGAGTGCGCGCTCGATGACGATTTCGCGCTGCGTCGGAGTCAGTTGCGCAGCCTGCTCGAGGAAGCTTAGAAAGCCGATTGCTTCGATGCCGAGCTGTTCGACTTCGGTTGCGGCATAAATCCGGAAGGCGCGTTCGCTCTCCGGCCCTACCGCGATGGATTCGGATGTGACCAGTTGCAGCCCTGACAACCAGGCGAGCGCGTCGGAAATCTCTTCGTCGTCGAATCCGGCGTCGGTCAGCCGTTTTGACAGCGAGTCGGCGTCCGGGCATGCATGCAGCGCGCCGTAGTTTTCGTATAGATAGACGAGGACGTCAAACACGTTGCGTGAATTTATGCGAGTGACAGCGCGCTGTAAATAGACATAGTCAGATTAACGCAACCTTTGGTATCGGTTGCCCGGCAGACGCTCAACATGTTGTGCCAGCTCGAGTTCAAGCAAGGCGCCCACCAGTTCGCCGGGCTCGCGGCCACTGCGCTGCACCAGGTGCTCGAGGTCGACCGGGTCGTAGCCCACCAACTGAAGCACGTCCGCGTGCGCAGCCGGTTCGACCGGCATGTCGACCGTCTCGGCAGTCGCGCGCCGGACCATGCCGAGCTCTTCCAGCACGTCCTGCGCCGATTCGACCAGCTTGGCGCCGTCGCGTATCAAACGGTGGCAACCCTTGGCCAGCGGAGAGTGAATCGAGCCCGGGACCGCGAACACTTCACGGCCGCTTTCGGCAGCCAGCCGCGCGGTAATCAACGAACCCGATCGCAGCGCGGCTTCGACCACCAGCACTCCGCGCGTAATCCCCGCGATGATGCGATTCCGGCGCGGAAAATTGTGCGCGATGGCCGGTGTGCGCAGCGCGAACTCGGAGATCACGACGCCGCGCTTTCTTATCTCCTGAGTCAGTGCCCGATTGCTGGCCGGATAGGTCACATCGACACCGGTGCCGACTACGGCGATCGTCGAGGCATCGCTATCGGCCGCCAGCGCACCGCGGTGCGCTGCAGCGTCGATGCCCAGCGCGAGCCCGCTGGCAATGGTGACACCGGCCTGCGCCAACGCACGCGCGAACCCGTGTGCGTTTTCGCTGCCTTGCCGAGTGGCGTTGCGGCTGCCGACGATCGCGACCGACGGGCGATCGAGCAGTTCGACGCGCCCCACCGCAAACAGCACCGGCGGCGGATCGGAGGTTGCCAGCAACGCTTGTGGATAGGCCGCATCGGCCAGCGTCAGCAACGCATGGTCGGCGGACGCCGTCAGCCAGTGCTCGGTGGCGTCGATCGACGCCTGCATGTCGGCACCTGCCGGTTGCGCCAATAGATGCGCCAACGGCTCGGGTACCGAGCGAAGCAACGCAGAGATGCTCGCTGCGAAGATGGCATCGGGCAGCCCGAAGGTTGAAAGAAGGTGGCGCGCGGTGCGCGGCCCGAGGCCGGGCGTCAGGATCAGACGTAGCCAGGCGGC
>CAZKNV010000210.1:0-4177 GCA_964554145.1 uncultured Burkholderiaceae bacterium | reverse complement strand
GATCGTCAGATTCGGCACGTAGTGGTTGTCCATCACGTCGAAGTGAATCCAGTCGGCGCCCGCCGCAACCACCGCCTTGACCTCTTCGCCCAGCCGCGCAAAATCGGCAGACAAAATGCTGGGGGCGATTCGGTGGTTTCTTGTGGTCATCGGAACCTCGGTGGCTGCGTTTATTCTAAGGGTCAGTCTTGTTGACTCGATATCGACTAACCTGCCGACATGGCCAAGTATCAGTTCGCGATTACCGTGCGCCCGCAATTTCTGCCGGACTACTCTGACCCGGCGGACGAGCGCTTCATGTTCGCGTACACGGTGACGATCAAGAACACCGGCGATGCGACCGCGCAGTTGATTTCACGTCACTGGATCATTACCGACGCCAATAACAGGATTGAGGAAGTCGAGGGCGACGGCGTGGTTGGCGAGCAGCCGATTCTTGAGCCTGGCGAAGCGTTCGAATACACCAGCGGCACCCCGCTGCCGACTCCGGTCGGCTCGATGCGTGGCACCTATCACTGCGTCGGCGCCGATGGCACTCGCTTTGAAGCGAAGATTCCCGAGTTCGTGTTATCGATGCCGCGCACGTTGCACTAGTCCTTCTTCTTGGGCTTGTCGAACATCGTCCACCAGACGATAAAGACAAGCAGCGCCAGCGCCAGCGCGGCTTCAAGCAGAATTAGCCACATGATTGAACTGAAATATGAGTGGCGCCATTTTAGTTGCGCGTTTGCGGTGCTGTGGTTTGCAGGATGTGCGATTGCGCCCGCGCCGCCGGCGACCCCTTTGCCGCCGCCGGCGCCACCCACTGTAACGCCACCCTCCACCACCGCACCGCAGCCGACACCCCCGGCGGTGACGTCACCGCGCCCGACCCCGCCCGCTCCCGCACTCGAAACGCGCGCCGGTTACGAGCGGGTTGCGTTTGAAGCGCTGCCGGTGATAGCGCCTGATGACTGGGCCCGAGCCTGGCCGGCGTTTCTGAATTCGTGCAGCGCACTCGCGCGGCGCGATGCATGGCGCGAGATTTGCGCGCAGACGCTTGCAGTCGATGCACGCAGTGGCGCTGCGGTGCGCGACTTTTTTTCACGTCGCTTCGATGTGTATCGCGTCAGCTCGCGTCAGCTTGAAAGCGGCAACGAGCTCGAAGCCCGCACGAGCGGCCTGGTGACCGGTTATTACGAGCCATTGCTGCGCGGCAGCCGCGTGCGGACCGGCAAGTACTCGGTGCCGCTTTATAAAGTGCCCGACGATCTGATCGTGGTCGATCTGGCATCGGTGTATCCGGAGCTTTCAAACATGCGATTGCGCGGCAAGCTGCAAGGCCGGCGCATCGTTCCGTATCCGACGCGTAGCGAGATCACCGGCGCCAACGCATTGACCGGCCAGGAGCTGTTTTGGGTCGATGATTCGATCGATGCATTTTTTCTGCAGATTCAGGGCTCGGGCCGCGTGCAGTTTGACGACGGCAATACGGTGCGCGTCGGTTACGCCGATCAAAACGGCCGTCCGTATCGATCACTGGGCCGGTGGCTGGTCGATCAAGGTCAACTGACGATCGATCAGGCGTCGATGCAGGGCATCAAGGCATGGGCACAACGCAATCCGGCGCGTTTAAAGGAAGCGTTGAATCACAATTCGAGCTTCGTGTTCTTTCGCGAGTTGCCGCTGGGAAATGCAACTGCAGGGCCGGTCGGCGCACTGGGTGTGGCATTAACGCCGGGGTATTCGCTGGCGGCAGATGCGCGCTTTATTCCGCTCGGCGCGCCGCTGGTGCTGGCCACAATCGACCCGGATTCGAAAGCGCCGCTGGTGCGGCCGATGATGGCGCAGGATACCGGCGGCGCGATTCGCGGCCCGCTGCGATTCGATTTCTTCTGGGGATTCGGCGCTGCGGCGGGTGAACGCGCGGGCCGGCAAAAGCACGAAGGCAGCGCCTGGGTGCTGGTGCCAAAAGGCGCCACGCCAGAAGCGCTGCTCAAGCGCTGACTAACTGAGCGCTGATTACTTTTTGACGGCAGCCAGGCGCTGCTCGATCATCGGCACCGGCAGCGCACCGGCAGAGCGCGTACCGTCGGCAAACACAATGGTCGGTGTGCCGTTGATTCCAAGATCACGACCCAGCGCGACGTTCTGATCGAGCGGGTTTTTGCAATCGGCCGCCGCAGCCGCCGGCGGTTTCCCCTGCACCATGTATTCATCCCAGCTCGCCGCGCGGTCCTTCGAGCACCAGATCGCCTTCGATTTATCCATCGAGTCAGCCGACAGGATCGGATACAGGAACGTATAGATCGTCACGTTCTTGAGCTCGCCCATGTTCTGCCATAGCCGCTTGCAGTAACCGCAATTCGGATCTTCGAACGTCACCAGCACGCGCGAGCCATCGCCGCGCACCGTCTTCACCGCCCGCTCGAGCGGCAATGACTTGAAATCGACCTTGAGTGCGATGTCGAGCCGCTTTTGTGTCAGATCTTCGCGCGTGCGCGGATCGAACATGCGGCCGGCAAGAACGAAGGTGACTTCGGGATCGACGTAATAGATCTGGCCGCCAATCAGCACTTCGTACAAACCGCCGCGGCCCTTGAAAACCTGATCCGGCTTCTGGCCACCGGATTTTTCCGTGAAGCGCGCTGCCACTTGCGCCTCGACGCTGCCGGCCGCGGGCGCATTCTTGCCGTCAGCCGGCTTCGACGCGCTTTGCGCCAGAGCGATCGAGCAGCAAAGCGACATCGCGATAACGCCCGCACGTCGAATCCAATGGTTCATGCTTTTTTCTCCGGCAACAGCAACGAGGCGCGCAGTGTATCGAGGGTAGGTGAATCGTCAGGGTAGACCACCGACCGTCGATCCAGTTCAACCGAGCGCCTGGCGAATTAGGGCGTTTTTCAGCGGACTCAGGCGGTTCACCGCTGCCATGCCGACATTGCGCAACCGACGCGCCAGCGGGTCGTCCAGCGCAAAAAGCTGCGCCAGGGAATCGGTTGCAAAGCGCATCAAGCCGATCGCTTCAGCGCGGCCGCGCTCGTAGCGGCGCAGCAAGACGGTGTCGCCGATATCGCGAAAAGATTCGCGTGCCCGCACGATGTCGAGCAGCAACGCGACGTCCTGCAAACCGAGATTCAAGCCCTGCCCCGCGAGCGGATGCACAACATGCGCCGCATCGCCGACCAGCGCGACGCGCGATGCAATCAGCCGCGAAACGGTGATGAGCCGCAGCGGAAATGTCTGCGCCTTGCCGATCGCGGTTAACGCCCCGAGTGCTGTTCCACAGCGCTCGGCCACCCGCGGCGCCAATTGTTCCGCACTCAAAGCCGCGAGCTCGGTTGCAAGCTCGGCCGGCGCGGACCAGACCAATGACACACGATCGCCCGGCAACGGCAGCAGAGCAACGACCCCTTCATCGGTAAACCATTGCCATGCGGTATTCAGGTGCGGCCGTTCGCATCCGAAGTTGGCAACCACCGCCGCCTGCTCGTACGACTTGATCGACGCACTGATGCCGGCCGCTGCGCGTACCGAAGAGTTCGCACCGTCGGCGCCGATCAACAGCCGAACCGCCAGCGAGCTGCCATCTTCAAGATCGACATTTAAGGAGTCGAGCTGCCCGCTAATCGACACAAACGACGACTGAACGCGCTTGATCGCGGGCTGAAAACCGCACGCCGCGTCGAGCACGCGCAATAGCTCGGCCTCCTCGACGATGGTGGCGAGCCGCTCGACCGTGGCTCCGTAAGCGTCGAACGTCAACTCCTGTCCATCGTCGCCAAACACGCGCATCCGTTCGACCGGACAGGCGCGCTGCTGATCGACTCGGCCCCATATGCCGAGCCGTTCCAGCAGAGCAACGCTGCCAGGAGCGACGGCGTAAATACGAGGATCAAACGGCACCGTGCGCGTAGGTGTATGCGGCGTCGGCGGCGGGCCGATCAGCGCAACGCCAAGCCCCAGTTGCGCGAACCCCAATGCAGCAGCAAGCCCGGGTAGACCGGTGCCGACGACCGCGATATCGAACGATGAAGGGTTCATGGAACAGGCAAGCGATTATGCCGCTCACACCAGGCGCCTACGCCGTCCGGCTATACTTCGCGCCCTTCGCGACGGTCAAATTTGCCAGCGTCAACCGCCGTCCTGCACACACAGGCCAAGTAGCTCAGTTGGTAGAGCAGAGGACTGAAAATCC
>CAZKNV010000209.1:0-4178 GCA_964554145.1 uncultured Burkholderiaceae bacterium | reverse complement strand
GGCATACGGTCGCATACCTCGCGACCGATCCGGTGCTCAATCGCGAACTGGTGCTCAAAGCGGTTCAGCTGCAGCCGAGGCGCGACGAAGAATCAGCCGGGCATGAGCGAATCGAACAGGCGTTCATGCGGCAGGCGCAGGCAGCCGGCCGCCTGCATCACCCGCACATCGTTACCGTGTTCGACGCCGGCCGCGTGCACAACATCGGCTACCTGGCATTGGAGCGCGTCGACGGCAAACTGCTGGACGAAGCGATGCACGATGGTTTTCGGCCCGGCGTATTGCAGGCGGCGGACATCGCGGCGCGCGTGGCCGATGCGGTCGAGCATGCGCACTCGCGCGGCGTGCCGCACGGGCATCTGGCGCCGTCGCGCATTTACCTGCAAGGCTCGGATCGATTGCCGAAGGTGATGGGATTCGGCGGCTGGATCGACAGCGGCGCAACGGGCGACTTCGAACTTGCTGGCACGCAAGCGATGCTGCCGTATTTTCAGAATGAACTTGGGCCGGAAGCGCGTCGCAAAGATATTCGCGCGCTGGGCGCGCTGCTGCTCTTGCTGCTGACCGGAACACGTCCCGACCTTAACGCACTGCGTGCGCGAAAGAGCGGCGAGAGTCCGATCATCGAGATTCGCCCCTCCGCGCCGCTTGCGCTGGCAGAGATCGCAGAGAATGCGCTCGAGTTGCATGGTGCGCGGCCGTTCGGCACCGCAGCGCAGTTTCGCAACGCGCTGACCACGTTTTTGTGGGGCAATCGCGGCGCGCAACCATCGAGCGCGTTGACCATTACCGGCATGCCCGCACGCGTCGAAATCATGCCACCGACGCCGATTCGCTTCGCAACGGTGGGCATGCAATCGACGATGCGAACCAAGCGGCCATCAACATCACGCTGGCTCAACCATGCGGCGCTCGGAGCTGCGGCGTGTGCGATTGCGCTGATTGCAGCATTCGGCGCCGCATCGCGCGGAACCGGCGAGCCAGCCGCATCGGTGGCGGCGAGCGTCGCCAAGCAGGCACCCGCGGTTCAGCCAACTCCGACGACGGACAGTCCGGCGCCAGTATCGACACCCGTGCAGGATTCGTCAGCGCAGACGGGAGCAACCCAGCAGGCGGAATCCCAGTCGCAGCCGCCCGCGCCGCGCACGAATACACCTCGCGCACCGAAGTCTCCGGTGGCGCAACCGGAAAGGGGTCTGGTGGTCTTTGCGGTTGCACCCTGGGGTGAAGTTTTCGTCAATGGTGCGCGCCGGGGAACGACGCCGCCGCTGGCGCAGTTAATGTTGCCGGCCGGCCGGCATACGATCGAATTGCGCAATGGGCAGCGGCAGCCGTATATCGCACAGATAGACGTGGTGCCTGAACGTCCGCAGCGAATCAGCCATTTGTTTCAATGATGATCAGTTTGGCCCGCAAGCTCGATCGGCTCGGCATCGTCGCGTTCGCCGGCGTTGTGTTCGGCGGGTGCGCGCTGCTGGAACCGCCGCGCGCACCGCCACCGGCGCCGCCGCCATCGATCAGCATTGCTCGCCTGTATGAACAGCCGGCCGAGCGCGCGTTCGTCAACGGCATGCGGTTTTATGAAGACGGGCAATATGAACGCGCCGAAGTGATGTTCAAGCGCGCGCTGGCCGAAGGCTTGTATGACGGGAACGATGCCGCAGCCGCCAACAAGCACCTCGCATTCATCGCGTGCGCCTACAGTCGGCCGGCCGATTGTGAGGCGGCGTTCCGCGCCGCCTTCGCTGCCGACCCGAGCTTCAAGTTAACCGATGCCGAAGTCGGCCATCCGCTATGGGGGCCGGTCTACAAGCGAGTCGCAGCAGAGCAGACGAAGACGTCTAAGAAGTTGTGAGCGGTGATCAGCGCGACGGCGCCAGCGGTCGCGTACACGAGGAGCGGATACTAGAACCCGATGCGCGATTTCTTTGCGGCGCGCTCTTCGGTGATGTCATCCGGCCGCACCTCATCGCGCCCGGCCAGTTTGGCGTTGCCAAAGGCGGCCAGCAGCACGCGCCGCATTTCACGTGGCTTGAGTTTCGCCAGGCGGTCAAGGCTCTCGGTGGAAAGCTCGGCGGGAAATACGCGGCCCCATGCGTGCTCCGCTCGCAACTCGTCGTAGATGCAGCACGCGATGCGTCGTGAGCCTTCGCTATCGGGCGGATCGATTGCGTACACGTTCATCCGATTCAAGATCGGTGACGGAATCGCATGCGCGTCATTGGCCGTCGCGATCCATACCACATCGGACGCGTCGATCGGCACCTCGGCGAATTCATCGATGAATTCCATTGCGGTGTCGTGCTCCAGCAGCGTGTAAAGGCTGCCTAGCGGATCGTATTGCGTATCGCTGCCGGCCTTGTCGATTTCATCGACGACGATGACCGGGTTGGCATAGTCGCCATTAACCAGCGCATCGAACACCTTACCCGGCTTTGCGTTTTTCCATTGCGCCGACGCGCCGGAAAGGATCCAGCCTGCGGTCAACGAGCTCATGCCGATGAAGTTGTAGCCGGTGCCGAGCAATCTCGCGAGGCGGCGCGCGAAATGCGTCTTGCCGATACCGGGCTCGCCGAGCAGCAACATCGGCTCCAGTTCGAGCGGGTCATCCGATGACAAGCACAGCGCCAGTTGCTTGCGGATATCATGCAGCGGCGCTTCAAAGTTCGGCAGCTCATTGATCAGCGCATCGATGTCCGGCAGCGCGCCCGGCTTGATAACGAAGCGCTGTCCGCCGCTGCGAATCATCCTGACGTAGGTCGCGCGCAACGCTTCGCTCGCACTGGCGCCCAGCTCATGCAAGCCGGTCAGGGCCTCCTCTACGTCCGGAACCTGATAGACGTCCTTGAATCCGGCGATCGCAATCGGCGAGGGGATCACTGCAGGTACGCTCATTCAAGTCTCCGTTTGCGCGGCGCCTTGTTTCACACTTCACTGAATGCTTCAACGCAGAAGCTCACAAGCGGTATACATGCAAAACCCTGGCTCGGAGAATGCGAAAAGAAAGAGGAAACCCCTAAAGCATCCAAGCACTCGCGAGCGTCGAGTGCTGATTGCCGTTCGTCCACACTAATTGGCCGGCGACGACCTTAATGCATACGCCTTGCCGTCGACGAACAAATACTCGACGCGCAGAACGCGCTTGCCATCGGCCAGACCATAGCCGATCACTTCAATGCGGTCGCCGACCTTGGGTTGCGCCACACTCCAGGCCTGCATGCGGGACAGCGGCGCGAACTCGATTTCCCACACGCCCGCCGCTTTGGCAGGCACCTGCACCTTTTTCAGAACACCGGCAGCGTCGACCGATTGTTGTTGCGCCGGTAGCTTGCGTGTCGCCAATCCCTCCGGCAGCTTGGTCGCATCGACACGCAGCATCACTTCAGCGTGCGGGTTCTGCCACCGCACCTGGGTCAGCGTTCCGCTCAGATAAAGCGGCTCATCCTGATTGAAGCTCGACCAGCCGTGATGCGCGAACACTGGCGCCGCGAGCAGCGCGTAGCCAAGAAAATGAAGAACGTAACGACGCTTCATGGAACCTCCTATATATAAGCAATCATTCGGCCGCACGTGATGACGCCGAGCCAGAGCAGCAACGAAAGCAAGGATTGCGCCTTCGCGACGCCATCATGACGCGTGAGACTGCCGCGGCGATGAAACCACCAGGCGTTGAAGCCCGCGATCGCGATCAATCCCAGCTTGATTTGAAAAGCGCGATTCGGCACAAGTTCCGTCGCGGTCGATATCAACATCAGCACACCGGCGGTTGCCGCAACGGCGAATGCCGTCAATGCGACCGGAACTGCAAGCCGTGCCAGCGGTGGCAGCGGCACTGCCGGCACGGCGCCGAAGACGCGCAGTTCGAGCAGCATCAACGCGCCGAACACGGTTGCGAACGCCGCAATATGAATGGTTTCGAGCGCCGGATAGGCCCACACCGAACGGCGAAGGGCTTCGGAAAGCGGCCAGGATTCGATTGCAACAAGCGCTGCGCTGAACACGGACATGCGGCAGGACGTAACGCGTAGTTAACGCCGCCGCGCCGCGCCGCCCAGCAGACTTCCAAGCACCCCGCGCGTAATCTCGCGCGCGATCGACGAGCCGACCGAGCGTGCGGCGCTTTTGCTCATCGCTTCGACCATGCCTTCGCGCCGGCCGCCGCGCGGGCCGGTCGAGCC
>CAZKNV010000208.1:0-4180 GCA_964554145.1 uncultured Burkholderiaceae bacterium | reverse complement strand
GCGAATCATGTACAGCCGCGAGTCGCCGACGTGCGCCCAGATCGCAACGCCCTGTTGCACGATGCACGCGACCAGGGTTGTGCGCGGCGCTTCCGGCAGGCTGTGTTCGGCACGGTACCGATGCAGCTCGCGATGGGCCGCCAGCACCGAGTCTTCGAGAAACCGCACCGGATCGGCCAGCAGCGGTTTGGCATCGCGCTGATAGATCGACGCCAGCGTCTGCAACGTCAGTTGCGACGCCACTTCACCACGCGCGTGCCCCCCCATCCCATCTGCCACCAGCATCAACAGCGAATCGCGCGTGTACAGGTACCCCATGCGGTCCTGATTGACACGCCGGCCGCCTTTTTTGCTTTCCTGGTAAACGGAGAAACGCATGAATGATGATCGCTCGAGATAGCTAGTACACGGCGACCAAGTTTCTCGCCTTTTCCACGCAGTTGACCTCAAAAAATCGTCTGGCTTTGCCAGCGATTTTTTGGTTACTAATCAGGCGAAAGTAGGTTTGCACTTTCGCCTGTCAAAACCACGTAATGTTGTGATCCTTCATGAAGCGCGAGACGCGCTCCTGCAGGTTGCGCCAGCGGGCTCCGGTGCGTTCGATCATCGAAAACTCGGGCCGCTCGGGCACGTTTTGCAGCAGCTCCTTTTGCACCGCGAAGACGGTTTGCGGCCGCTCCAGAGAATTAAGCCGCAAACAGCGCTCAACCATCGAGATCAGCGCGTTCGAATACAGGCCGCGAAACGATCGCAGCGCCGTCGGCATCTTGTCTTCCTTCAGCCGATGATCAGATTCCTGCGGCGGCATGCCCGACATGCATGCATATACGCAGGAGCCGATCGAGTACACATCGGTCCACGGACCAAGCTCGGCGTCGCGCTTGTACAGCTCCGGCGCAGCAAAACCCGGCGTGTACATCGGATACGTCTTGCTGATGTCACGCTGCAGCGTCTGTCGCGCGGCGCCGAAGTCGAGCAGGATCGGCGTGCCGTCCATCCGCAGGTAGACGTTGGCAGGCTTGACGTCAAGATGCAGCAGCCGATTCGAATGCACCTCGCGCAAGCCGTTCATCACCTGCGCGAACACGCGGCGAATGAAGCGCTCGGACAAGACGTCTTTCTGGTCCTTGTTCCGGTTGCGCAGCACGTGCTCCTGCAGCGAGCGGCCGGATTCGTAGTGCATCACCATGTACACCGTCTCGTTCGCGCGAAAGAAGTTGATCACGCGAACGATGTTCGGATGGTAGATCGACGCGAGCGCACGACCTTCCTCGAAGAAACACTTCAGGCCGATGCGGTAGGTGTTCAGGTTTTCCGGCGCGATGTACGGCGAGAGCTCGCCGGGCTTGCGCTGTGCCAGCGCGGCCGGCATGTATTCCTTGATGGCTACCGAATTGCCTTGTTCATCGGTCGCCAGATAAACGATCGAGAATCCGCCGGAAGATATCTTCTTTACAATGCGATACCCGCCGACCTCGAGGCTTTCAGGCAATGATGCGTTGGTTTGCGCGGGCATAGGGGAGCATCTTGGGAACCGCGGCGATTCTATCCAATAGGACTCGGTGAGCCGTAACAACAATAAGGCGCTTTTCCGCCTCATACCGCGTTAATGCCCGAAGGGTCCTAATGAAGCCCGTCGCCAGCATGACCGGCTTCGCCAGCGCCGCGCTGCCGACTGTGCTCGGTCGTTTGACACTCGAACTGCGTTCGGTCAACTCACGCTTCCTCGATTTATCGTTGAAGATGCCGGACGATCTGCGCAGCACCGAAGCGGGAATCCGTGAAGCGATTGCAGCGCAGATCGCGCGCGGCAAGGTTGAATGTCGGGTTTCGCTCGCGCGCGGTACTGGTGAGACGCAAGCGCGGCTGAATGCCGTTGCGCTGTCGCAAGTGGCGGACCTCGCCCGGCAGATTGCGCAGGCGTTGCCGACGGTGTCGCCGATTAACACCGCGGACGTGCTCAATTGGCCGGGTGTTGTGGAGACTCCCGGCGCCGATGCAGATGCGTTGCGAGCGCAAGTGCTGGCGGCGCTGGCAGAAGCGCTGGTGCTACTTTCGGAGTCGCGGCGGCGTGAAGGCGCGGCACTGCGCGATGTGTTGCTTGCTCAATGCGAGCAGGTCGAGCAGATCGCATCGCTGGTCAGCGCGCGTGCGCCAGATCTGGTCGCTGCGGTTGAGCGCAAACTCAATGAGCGGCTGCAGCAGGCGCTGGGGCCGGCGCTCGCAAGCGCATCGACACTGACGAACGAGGACGTATCGGAGCGCATTCGGCAGGAGGTGACGCTGTATGCGTTGAAAATGGACGTGGATGAAGAGATCAAGCGGCTGGTTACGCATGTGGCCGAAGTGCGGCGCGTGCTTGCCAACGGCGGCGCAGTCGGTCGCCGACTCGACTTTCTGATGCAGGAGCTGAACCGTGAGGCGAACACGCTCGGCTCGAAGGCTGCGGCAATCGAGATGACGAACGCATCGGTCGAATTGAAGATTCTGATCGAGCAGATGCGCGAGCAAATCCAGAATCTGGAGTAACGATGGCGGCCACCTCTTCGACGCTCGATTCGCTCGACGGACATTGCGCTGGCAACGTTTTCCTGGTGGTGGCGCCGTCGGGCGCCGGCAAGTCCACCTTGGTCAATGCGCTGCTTGCACGCGAGGCCAATATTCAACTATCGGTTTCATTCACGACGCGCGCGTCGAGGCCCGGAGAGCAAAGCGGCCGCGAATACCACTTTATCGACGTCGACGAGTTCAGGCGGCGCCGATCGGCTGGCGAATTCATCGAAAGCGCCGAAGTCCACGGCCACTATTACTCGACATCGAAAGTCTGGATCGAGGAGCGGGTTCGCACCGGCGTCGATGTGCTGCTTGAAATCGACTGGCAGGGAGCGCGGCAGGTCAAGGCGCAATTCGCGCATGCGGTCGGCATTTTCATCATGCCGCCGTCGATCGACGCATTGGAAGCGCGGCTTAAGAAGCGCGGGCAGGATTCGCCCGCGGTGATCACACGCCGGCTGCTCGCCGCCGGCAGCGAAATCGCGCACGCGCCGGAGTTCGATTACGTCATCATCAATGAAGATTTCGACCTCGCGCTGGCGCAAATGAGCGCCATTGTGGCCGCGACGCGGCTGCGGTACGCAACGCAGGCGGTTCGTCACCATGCGCTGTTCACGCAGTTCGGTATTGCAAAATAGTTCGGGAATGTGCCCACTCAGGCTAAAATGGCAATACATTCCTCTCGCGGACATCACGCCATGGCTCGCATTACCGTCGAAGATTGCTTGAAACAGATTCCGAATCGCTTCCAACTGGCACTCGCCGCCGCCTACCGCGCGCGTCAGCTGGCGCAGGGCCACACGCCGAAGATCGATACGCGCGACAAGCCGCCGGTCGCTGCACTGCGCGAAATCGCGCAGTGCAAGGTCGGCATCGAGATGCTGCGCAAGGTTCCGATTTAGCCCCTAGAGGCATCCGCACACATCAGCTCCTGACCCCGACCTGAGGCGCGGGCTGATGGAATCGCAAGATCCTCCAGTCGCATCCGATACCGCCGAGCCGGCGTCCCCCGGTTTTGCGCGCCGTGCCGCGCAGGCGTTCAAGAAGGCGGTCTGGCGCTCCGAGCCCGACGTTGACCCTGCCACTGCAGTGGCGACGGTCGCGACCCTGACCGACCGCGTCAAGAAATACCTGCCCTCGTCCGACGTCCAGAAAATCAAGGAGGCGTTTCGTTTTTCCGACGAGGCGCATCTTGGACAATTCCGCCGCAGCGGCGCGCCGTACATCACGCATCCGCTGGCAGTCGCGGAAATATTGACCGAGTGGCGGCTCGATGGCGCAGCGATTCAAGCAGCGCTTTTGCACGATGTCATCGAAGACTGTGGCATCGAGCAATCGCAGTTGATCGAGCGCTTCGGCTCGACCGTCGCAGAACTGGTCGACGGTGTGTCGAAGCTCGATCGCCTTCAGTTTTCATCGACCGAACAAGCGCAGGCCGAGAATTTTCGCAAGATGCTGCTGGCGATGGCGCGCGACGTGCGCGTCATGCTGATCAAGCTTGCCGACCGGCTGCACAACATGCGCACGCTCGATGCAGTCGATGTTGAGCGGCGCCGCCGCATCGCGCGTGAAACGCTTGAAATCTACGCGCCGATCGCGCACCGGCTGGGTTTGAACACTCTGTTTC
>CAZKNV010000207.1:0-4183 GCA_964554145.1 uncultured Burkholderiaceae bacterium | reverse complement strand
TGTCGAACTTGTTCCCCGGCACCATCGGGTCGTGGTAGTAGAGAATTTTCTTGCCGGTGGTGGGATCCATATCTCCGGCCTTGATGCCGGCCGCAATGTGCTGGCGCGTTGCTTCTTCCCCCTGTGCAATGCTCTGCGGCCCCGCATCTGTCATTGCACCGGCGGTAGAGCCGGCGGGCATCGCGGACATTCCCATGCCGTGCTGCATGCCGAACATGTACAACCCGTAGCCTGCTGCGCCGAGCACGGCAACCGCAATCAGGCTGATCACGACAGACTTGTTCTTCATTTGTTTTCTCCCCTGGCCACACTGCCGGCCGGAAGCAGATATTCGAGCTTTGCCCACACGCCCGCGTTTTCCATCTCGAGCCGAACCCGCTCCAAATGGGTGTCGATCTCCATCCGGCGCGCTTCCAGCACTGCGCCAAGAGGTGCGCTGTTGCCCCGATACGCCGCGAGCGCGGCGCGTGTGCGCTCAACCGAAAGCGGGATCAACGAGTCGTCATAGCGCGCGAGCCGGCTGCGGTTGCTTTGCCATTGCTGCAGCCAGCTGCGCACGTCGGCCAGATACTCGCGTGTCACTTCCTCGCGCTGCGCCTGTAACTGATCGATCAGCGCCAGCTTCGCACCGAGCTCGCGGTCCTGCCGGTTTGCGCGGTCTAGCTGCCACGGGATCGAGAAGTTGATCGACACCATGTTCGAATACACGGGTCCGCGCTGGCTATACATCAGCTCCGCGCTCCAGTCGGAACGCTTGTTCGCCTGCGCGATATCGACTTCGGCGCGCGCCACCTGTTCCTGCCGCACCAGCAACTCGATCTGCGGATGGCGGGTGATGTGGTGTTCCACGCCGGCTGCGTCGAGCGTGGCAGCGTCGGTGTTCGGCGCGGCGCCCAACGGCTGGCTCGCTGCTTCGCCAACCCAGCGCGCGAGCCTCGTCTTCGCTGTATCGATCTGCCGGTCTGCCAGTGCGATGCGGTCTTCGATCTGCGCGACCGCTGTGCGCGCCAGAAACACATCGGCCTGCGCGCCGCGCCCGCCGCGATACGCCGCGTCCGCCGCTTCGATCTGGAGGCGCGCTTCGTCGCGTTGCGCCGCCAGCACTTCGCGCATGCGCTCCTGGTAGTAGCGATCGAGCCATGCCAGCGCGGTATCGCGCTGCAGATCGGCCAGCGCCAAGGTGCGGCCGGCACCGGCGGCTTCCGCCTCGCGCTCGAAACGCGCTGCGCGCGCACTGCGCTTGTCCGCACGCGTGAACTGCTGCATGACGCCGACCGAACGCATCGTCATGAAGTCGCGCGTCAGACTGAAGCGGTCCGCGCCGTCGACCGGCAGATTGTTGATCCCCGCTGTTAACGTCGGATCGGGCAGCTGCGCCGCGGCCACCGCCATCTCACGCGCGGCTGCGGCGGCGTAATCCTGCGCCGCGAGTTGGCGTGAGCGCTCTTGCGCCAGACGCAGCGCCTGATCGAAAGTCAGTACCGGCTGCGCGTGCACTGAAGAGGCAGTGAAGGCGGAGAACAGTGTGAACAAAACTGCAAGCACGCAGCGCGTGTGTCTCGCTCGCGGCGCAGCTTCAAAAAAGGCAGTCAACATACGATCTCCAGACGACAAACATGGCTTCAATTCAGCCGAATGCGTCAGCGGACGCAAGGGCTTGATCGATGCGCCGACCCCGTGCAGGGATCAGCGCAAAGTCGTCTGGCAGATCAAATTCGGAAGCAGCAGTGCAGGATGGTATGTGGGGGTGGGCGCGCAGTGAGCAGGCCGCTCGATACGATGCCTCGCCAGATCGGCTCGGCTAACGCCGGCACAAGGGGAACCGTGTAAAGACTTATCAGTGATACCGCAGGCGCGGCCGGTGTTCGAGGCTGGTCGCTTTGCTCGCCGTAATGGCAATGCTCAGCGCACAGGTTCGGTGCGGCTTGGTCCAGTTGCCCCATCACTCCCGCGCAGTCGGTCATCTCCGTTGGTTGCGGCGCAGATGCCGGGCACGCGTACGCGGCCACGCTCCATTGCGCAAACAGCAGCGCAAAGATCGTGATCGCAATTACACGCAAACGAAGAAGACGGTTGACTCGCACGAGGATCAGTATCGCTGTAACCAGTGGGGCGGATCGTACAAGAACCCGGCGCCTTCAGGCGCTTACCGATCACCCATCTACCTGCCACCGATCCTACGAGCAGTGCTGCGGGGCGACGGATTGACGAGCGGCTCGGCGCTGACTAGTAGATCGAGATCGATGTCGAGCGCGGCAGCGAGCTTACGTAGCAGCGCGATCGACGGTTCGCCCTTACCCGTCTCCAGCTTCGAAATATGCGCCGGTGTCACATCGATCAGTTCGGCCAGCATCGCTGCGGTGAGTCCGCGATGCTCGCGCCAAACGCGAACTGGCGCTTCCCCGGCCAGCAATCGGTCGACCACGGCCGCGGGGATCGTCTCGTCTGCTTCCTTTGCATAGCGTTTGGCCGCTGCGGTTAGAGCCGCTGCATCCCGGGCGTCTTCCACCAGTTCGAGCAACGCCCGATATTCATCGATCGGCAGTACAGCAAACGCCGGCTTGCCATTCGCTTCAAGGATCTTGGCGCTCATTTATAAACCTCGCCTCGTGACGCAATTCGGATCACATGGATCACCAATTTTTCCTCATGCAACAAGTAAACAATTCGCCAATCACCGACACGTAACCTATAGCCCAAATGTCCGGTCAGTTTCTTGACATTCGAAGCGCCGCGTGGATCGCGTGCAAGCTCGTCGATCCTGCGCCGCAGGCGCAGTGCGTGGTCGCGAGGCATACGCATCAAAGCCTTAACAGCATCCCTGCTGAACTCGATCGCCACACGCACCGAGAGTAACTTTGCGACAATCATATGTCAACTATGCGTTACCACCATCGTAATGATCAAAGGACGATACTGTCGGCGATGAGCTTGGATTCGACAACCAGGGTGATCTTTCGCCCCGGCGTGTCGGCGGCCCTGGGCGCAGCGCTGCTGTTCGGCGCCGGCACACCGCTGGCAAAGGCGCTGCTTGCGAACGTCGATCCGTGGCTGTTGGCCGGGCTGTTGTACCTCGGCTCGGGCCTCGGGCTGACGCTGGTGCGCGCGCTGCGGCCGGCATCGGCGCGGGCGCGGTTGGCGTCCGACGAGGGGCGCTGGCTGGCGCTTGCCGTCGCGTTCGGCGGTGTGATGGGGCCGGTGCTGTTGATGTATGGCCTGGTCGGCATGCCGGCATCGGGCGCTGCGCTGCTGCTGAACGCAGAGTCTGTGTTTACGGCAGTCATCGCGTGGGTGGTGTTCCGCGAGAACGTCGACCGGCGCGTGTTCATCGGCATGCTCGCCATCGTCGCCGGTGCGGTGTTTTTAAGCTGGCCGGGGCGTGCCGATTTCGGCGACATGCTGCCGGCGCTCGCGGTGCTCGGCGCGTGTTTGTGCTGGGGTATCGACAACAACCTCACACGCAAAGTGTCACTGGCCGACGCCGGCTGGATCGCCTCGGTCAAGGGACTGGGCGCAGGGGCAACGAACCTCTTGCTCGCTTTCGCGTTCGGCGCGGTATGGCCGGCATGGACGGCAGTTGGCGGCGCGCTCGCCGTCGGTTTTCTCGCGTACGGCGTCAGCCTGGTGTTGTTCGTGATCGGCCTGCGCCATCTAGGTACCGCACGCACCGGCGCCTACTTCGGGGTTGCGCCGTTCTTCGGTGCGCTGCTGGCGATAACGGCTCTTGGTGAGACGGCGACACCGCAGCTGATGATCGCCGGTGCGTTAATGGCGCTGGGCATATGGCTGCATTTGACCGAGCGACACGAGCACGAACACGTTCACGATGCGATCGAGCACGAGCACGAACACACGCACGATGAGCATCATCAGCACACGCACGCTCAACCGGTACCGCCTGGCGTCCGACACAGCCACCGGCACCGCCACGAGCCTATGGCGCATCGGCATCCACACTTTCCGGACGCGCACCACCGGCACGGGCACGGCAGCGTCAAAACGGAATAAGCACGCCGGCCTGCCCTCGTGTCGCTTACGAATCGCGACGCTCATTGGCCTGCTGCCTTTAGCGTGACCTGGATCGCAATCGGCGCGGCCGAGCGATTGGTCCACATCCAGCAATACGCTTGATCGACCTCGACCAGCAGGCGCCCGTCGGCGTCTTCGACTTTTGTCAGCTGCG
>CAZKNV010000206.1:0-4188 GCA_964554145.1 uncultured Burkholderiaceae bacterium | reverse complement strand
GCTTGCCGGTGTTCACGTTCGTCGATACGCCGGGTGCCTACCCCGGCATCGACGCCGAAGAACGCGGCCAATCGGAAGCGATCGGCCACAACCTGTACGAGATGTCGCAGCTGAAGGTGCCGACGATCACGACGATCATCGGCGAAGGCGGCTCGGGCGGCGCACTGGCGATCGCGGTGGCCGACACGGTGCTGATGCTGCAGTACGCGACCTATTCGGTAATCTCGCCTGAAGGATGCGCGTCGATTTTGTGGAAGAGTGCCGACAAGGCGCCCGATGCTGCCGAAGCGCTCGGGCTCACGGCGCATCGATTGAAAGCGCTCGGCCTGATCGACAAGATCATCGCGGAGCCACTCGGCGGCGCGCATCGTGATCCAAAGCAAATGGCGGTGATGCTGAAGCGGGCACTGGCCGACAGCTTGCGCCAGTTTCAGGCGATCAAGACCAAAGACCTGCTGGCGTCGCGCCACGCGCGGCTGTTGGCATATGGCAAGTTCAAGAGCACGACCGAAGAAACCTAGCAGCCTGATGCCAAGTGTAGCGAGCAGCCGCGAAGTTGCGCCGAGGAGCGCAGGCGTACTGGACGTACGTTGAGCCCCGCAGGCGCAAAATCGCGGCGCACAGTAGCTTGGCGTCAGGCTGCTGATCCTCTCGAGCAGCAGTTGCTCAATACGGTGAGAGTCGCGATCACGCGCGCGACATCGCAATTGCACGAGTCAGCCGCACCCGCGGCCGAACCGTTGCGGCGCCAGGTCAAGACAGCACGTCGTCCAACAGTCCCGATCATCGCGCTCGCGCTAAGCGGCGGGCGCGACTCGATGGCGTTGCTGGACTTGCTGGCCCGCCTGGCAGCCACGCGCGGCAGCGGCGTCCGGCGCGTCATCGCAATTCATGTGCACCACGGGCTGAGCCGGCATGCCGATGACTGGCTCGCGCACTGCGAAGCCGAGTGTGCGCGACGCAACGTTCCGCTGATCGTCTGTCATGTCGAAGTCAAGCGGCGTGGCCGCGGCATCGAGGCAGCAGCGCGCGAAGTGCGTTACGCGGCCCTGGCAGAAGCGGCGCGCAAAGCCGGCTCACGAATTGTGCTGACTGCGCATCATCGCGACGATCGTCTCGAAACCTTCCTGATGCAGTGGATGCGCGGCGCGGGCCCCGATGGCCTGGCTGCATTTCCTCCCGCCCGCTCGTTCGGCATCGATCTGCAACTGCTGCGTCCATTGATCGATGTAAGTCGCGCCGACATCGAGCGCTATGTCGAGCTGCGCCGGCTGCGCTATGTCGAAGACGACAGCAACGACGACATGTCGCTGCTGCGAAACGCCGTGCGCAGCGAAGTGCTGCCGCGCATCGAAGCCTTGCGTACCGGGTTTCGCGTAGCGGCGGCGCGCTCGATCGATCTGGTCGCCGAAGCAGCGGAAGCGATGCGCTCGATTGCGGCCGCCGATCTGCTCGGATGCTCGGACGGCGTGCCCGACGGCATGCTCCGGCTCGACCGCCTCGCCGCATTGCCGCTGGCACGGCAGAGCGGCGTGCTGCGCCTGTGGCTAGCCGACGCCGGACTCGAAGCGCCGAGCCGCGCGCGCCTGCTCGAGGTGCTGGAACAGGCGCATAACGCGCGCAGCGATGCGCGCATGCTGGTGCGCGTCGGCGACCGTGAAGTGCGTCGCTATCGGGGTCTACTGCTGCTGAAGCGCGCAGACGGTACAAGTCACGATGCGGATACTATTCAGTGGCACGACGAAGATGAAGTGCCGATACCTGCCTGGGGCGGCGTGCTGAAGTTCGTCGCCGTGGCGGGCGAAGGGTTCGATCCCGAGTGGTTGCGCGCCGAGCCGCTGCAGGTGCGCGGGCGCGGAGGCGGAGAGCGCTTCAAGCCGCATCCAGCACGCCCGTCAAAAACGTTGAAGCGATTGTTTCAGGACGCCGGCATTGCAGAATTCGAGCGCGGCCGGTTGCCCTTGCTGTGGCGCGCAGGCGAGTTGATCTATGTCGCCGGCCTGGGAGCAGATGTGCGCTTCACCGATCGCGATGGCGAACGCATCGTCATCGAATGGGAGCCGGACGCTTCGTTGATCGAGCGCTGAGTTCAGCAGCATCGTCCCTATAATCGCGCGCTGCAGTTCGCGCAGATCATCACAACAACAAGGCCATGGCGCTCATCGTCCAAAAATACGGCGGCACTTCGGTCGGTTCGGTCGAGCGCATCATCACTGTCGCGCGCCGTCTTGAAAAATGGCATCGCGCCGGCCATCAGTTGGTCGTCGTGGTTTCCGCGATGAGCGGGGAAACCAATCGCCTGATCGGTCTGGCCAAGGAAGTGCAGCGCAATCCCGATGCACGCGAGCTCGACGTCGTCGCATCGACCGGCGAGCAGGTCACCGTCGGCTTGCTGGCGATGGCGCTGCTCGAGCGCGGACTGAAGGCGAAGAGCTACACCGGGCCGCAGGTTCATGTGCTGACCGACAGCGCGTTCAATAAGGCGCGCATCCTGAGCATCGACGAGAAAAAAATCCGCGCCGATCTGGAGAGCGGAACGATCGTCGTGGTCGCCGGCTTCCAGGGCGCAGACGAGCACGGCAACATCACCACGCTCGGCCGCGGCGGCTCCGACACGTCCGCGGTTGCGCTCGCTGCGGCGCTGAAGGCGGACGAGTGTTTGATCTATACCGATGTCGACGGCGTCTACACCACCGATCCGCGCATCGTTCCCGAAGCGCAGCGGTTGCGCAAAATCAGCTTCGAAGAGATGCTCGAAATGGCAAGTCTCGGATCGAAGGTGCTGCAATTGCGGTCGGTCGAGTTTGCCGGCAAGTACAAGGTGCCGCTGCGAGTGCTATCCAGCCTTACAGATGCCGATGTGCCGCTGGCCGAAGAAGCTGCGTCCGGCACTTTGATCACATTCGAGGACAACATCAAGATGGAAAAAGCCGTTATCTCAGGCGTCGCTTTCGCGCGCGACGAAGCCAAGATCACACTAACGCGCGTACCGGACCGTCCTGGCATCGCGTATCAGATCCTCGGGCCGATCGCAGACGCCAATGTGGACGTGGACATGATCGTGCAGAACATTAGCGTCGACGGCACGACCGATTTCTCGTTCACCGTGCATCGGAACGAGTACGCCAAGGCGATCGACGTGCTTGAAAGCAAGGTCAAAGGTCACGTCGGCGCCAAGGAAATCGTCGGCGATCCTAAGATTGCGAAGGTCTCGATCGTCGGCATCGGCATGCGCTCGCATGTCGGCGTCGCCAGCCTGATGTTCCGCACCCTGGCGGAAGAGGGCATCAACATGCAGATGATCTCGACCAGCGAGATCAAGATTTCGGTGGTGGTCGAAGACAAGTACATGGAACTCGCAGTGCGAGCGTTGCACAAGGCTTTCGGCCTCGAGCAGATTGTTGCCTGAGCACGCCGGAATTCGATGAACATTCCGAGTGCCTGGATGTTTGCGCCGATCGTCATTGCGGCGCAAATGTCCGGCTGGACTTGTGGTCGGTTCATTCGAAAGCGACTTCCGGCGGAACACTTGGCATCGACCACACGCGATGCGGTGGTGCTGGCGGTCGGCATGGTAGCCACGCTGTCGGCGCTGGTGCTGGGCTTGATGATCAGCACAGCTAAAACTTCATTTGATGCAGATCGCGCATCGGTGGTCGACATCGCGGCCAACATTCTGATGATGGACCGCGCGTTGGCTCAGTTTGGGGAAGAAACGAAACCGGCGCGCGAAGTGTTGCGCGAATTGACGCGGCTGGCGATCGAGGAAGTCGGCGCGGAAGCGCCGTCGCAGCCGCAAGTTGCGCCCGGACCACCGCTGCCCCACCTTACGAAATTGCAGACACTGATTTTGGCGTTTTCACCCGCTGACAATGGATAGCGCTGGCTGCAAACGCGCGCGCTAAATTTGAGCGCCGATCTCGAACGCGCGCGCGTGTTGATGGCCGAGCGCAGCGACGGGTCCATTCCGGTAGCGTTTTTGATCGTGCTGGTGGCATGGCTCGCAATGCTCTACCTGGCGCTTGCGATCTTTGCGCCGGCCAACGCGACAGCGACAGCAGCAGCGCTCGGTGGTTCGCTCGCTTTTGCTGCCGCGATTTTTTTGATTCTCGAACTTGACCGGCCGTTTCACGGGGTGGTGCGCATCTCGGCAGACTCGCTAATCGGCACTTTGCAACTGCTCGGTAG